>JBCCDL010000748.1:0-3417 GCA_039030815.1 Cyanobacteria bacterium P01_A01_bin.83
TTAGAGTAAAGAGCGATGCCTACTAGCGGGGGTGGAATAAGCTGCTTGGCTTCGCAGCATTTCCGCCCACTCTAACTTCGTAATCGCATATCAAATATACATAGATAAAAACAAGCTTCTGTACTCGAAGTGTTTAGGGCGTTCAATAGGCAAAACTTCTTTTATATACTTCTTGCATCATCTTCCAAAATGAACGATATCGATAAGCACCAGGATTTTTATTGCCAAAATCCCATGCTTCCCATTCGTTTCTAGAGTCTATAATTTTTGGGTTTAGAAGATAAACATAGCCATCCTCAGTAGAACTAATCCCAAGAGCAGTTTTTAAATATCGTCCTCTTATCCAACAGCAGTCTTGATGTCTTCCGTATTGGAAATACTTCTCATCTTCAATATCATCCTCATCATCCCAAATTTCCGCCCAATCTCTATTTTCTTCAACAAACCACTTGATTTCGTCTGTGCCATACAATTGGCAATATTCATTCAAAATCGTAAAACCATTAGAAGCCAAGAGGAAATGACGGTAGCTTAAGGGTAGTTTTGCTCCTAGTCTTTTCTCTAATTGAGAGACTTCTTCTTCAGTCGCGCCTGTTTGCAGACAAGATTTACGGTTCAAAATATCAGAATATTCAAATTCATAATTATCTATATCTTCTTCGTCAAGATTATCAAATATCGCTTTATTCAATTTTTCTAAGAAATTGTTCCAATCTTCTACAGTTGGGATAAAGTCAATGCTTTTAGGAATATAGTTTCTTCTATTTACTGAATCAATAAATTCTTGAGCTTGTTGTTGAGAAATATTAATCTTATGTTGTAAAACACCTTCTGAAACCCTCTTCATCAGATTGGGTAGATAAGCTACAAGATACAAAGGATTTGTGAAGCTTCCTGAGAACTGCCACCATTTATGAATAAATCTGTCAGCATTATAGGTATCGTTGAGATTAAGATAGGTGCGTATGCCAAAAACCAAAATTTCTTGCTCCACATAGCTTAGATGATCGAGTTTCCAAGCATCAAGAACATCCTCAAAGACTTTCAACCATTTACTAGCTTCCTGCCATTGCCTTCGATTAACATAACATTGAGAAATTACACGATGTAAATCCTGAAGAAAGTAATTTAGCTTAGATCTATCCTCCCCTTTAACATCAACCTTGGGATGGGTAAGGTCATGCAAAAACTCTTCACTCCAGTTTCCTGAAGGCATTGCAGTTAAAAACCAGCGATCTATACCATATATACGCTCATATTCTCGAAGATTTTTATTGATGTATTGTTCTAGTTCGGTAAATGATATTTCTTGCTCTGAAAAAATACTAGGGCAAGGAATTTTTATGAGATAGCATAAGGCAGGAATAATTGCTTTGATCGGATGAACGAGTAAACTTTCTTGACTGACTTTTAGTTCTCCATGTGTCAGTTTGAGAAATCCTTGATAGGCAATTTTGGGAAACCCTGCAAATAAGAGAATTGTGCTTGCTTCTAACAATAGAGGTGATGCTTCATCAGGAGGTAATGTCTGTATCTTCTGTTCTAAATGGGATAAATACTGAAAGTCTATTGATTTTGTATTTGTCACTGTTGACTTGAGGAATTAGAACACTCTGCAACCCAATATTAACCTTCCATAAGATGAAGCGAAGGATTTTTCTGATGTTTACTTTAAATGTGTGAATTTTAGCAGCTTGATTACCACAGTTCTGAGTGGCATAAAGAAGCAACACAAGCTATTTTGAGAGGCGATTTTATATTTTGATATTCATTTAGGATGATGGCTTGCCAACCATGAGAATATTGAAGCTTGTAAGGCGGGATGTATAGAGCGGCAGTATCTGCGCTGAAGCCAAATCTGCTGTAGTATTTCGGGTCGCCATAGACAAAAAGGATATTTACCCCCACATTTAACAACCGTTGAATGCCACTATCTACTAGTTTGGAGCCAATGCCACGGTTTTGATAATCGGGTTTTACGCCAAGTGGTGCCAAAATATAGCCCTGCAAATCCTCATTGTTATCGATTACCACAGGACTAAAGGCTACATGACCAACTACAGCACCTCCAGTTTCAGCCACCAAGGAAATTATTGGAGGAGTTGTTTCCTCAAATAGCAGATTAATAGAGAGTTTTGATACGATCTCCCTTTCGTCTTTAGCAAAGGCGCATAAATGAATTTCGCGGATATCATCACAATCTCGACTGGTTGCTATTCGGACGTGCATAACCTTTCTGATAACTATCTATTTAAGCGAGAATTTTCTGGACATCAACTTTTTATGGGATAAAAACCAAAACTCGATCTATATTTACCCACTAATGCTATGTTACTGTGTTGCGATCGCAATTGACGCCCAGCCGTAACTTGTTCCAAATCTAATCAGATTAAATCTCTCATCAATAGAGCAATAGAGTTTAAAATAACCGCTAAAATTAACTTTTGTGTAGTGACTATGATATCTGTCGTGGCTCTTACTAATGCTTTATGATGTTACTGGCGTAATTAACTGCTTAACTAATTCCAAGTCTAACGGCTGTTGCTCAGATTGCTTGGCACTTAACCAAAGCAAATATTCCACATTACCCGCAGGACCAGTAATAGGAGAAGTAGTTAGACCGTGATATTGCCAGCCTAGTGCTTGGGCTACCTGCCACACCTGCATAATTGCCCCAGCGCGATCGCCTGTATTACGCACTACACCTTTTTTACCAACTTTTTCTCTACCTACTTCAAATTGTGGTTTAACCAGCAACACTACTTCTTTGGGAAAGGCTAATAAATTCCAGAGGGGTTCAAGTACTTTAGTTAGAGAGATAAAAGATAGATCCATCACACCCAAATTTGCCATCACCTCATCACCATACAGTTCAGTAGCAGTTAAGTGACGGATATTGGTTCTTTCTTTGAGAATTACGCGATCGCTGGTACGAATTGACCATGCTACCTGACCATAGCCGACATCTACACCATAAACTAGCTTTGCTCCTGATTGTAGTAAGCAGTCGGTAAATCCCCCCGTAGAAATTCCCCCATCGAGACAAATGCGACCCTGTACCTGAATCGGAAAAGTCTGCAAAGCTTGGGCTAACTTTTTGCCGCCACGGGAAACAAAAGGAGGTTGTTCCTTGACTTCAACGGTGGCAGTAGTTTTGACCTCTGTACCAGGCTTATCAATAACTTCTTGGTTAACCTTAACTTTGCCTGCCCTAATCAAACGCTGTGCCAAGGCTCTAGAATCGCATAATTCTAAGCTGACTAATAATTTATCTAATCGCTGTTTGGTCAAGATTTGATTTTAAATGGTAAATAGACTGAGCATAATAATCTAATTTTATCAGCCCCGATCATCCCCTAATTTTGCTATGTCTGAGTTTTGACTCTACAAAACTAGTAATTATATAAATTAAGCTAA
>JBCCDL010000749.1:0-3415 GCA_039030815.1 Cyanobacteria bacterium P01_A01_bin.83
GGAGTTGGAGAAGACAAATAAATGAGCAAACGGTATCAAATGATTCCATAAATTAATTGCCAAAAATCTATTATCGCTAAAATAAAAGCTAAAGCTGAAATTAAAAACTATGAGTCAAAAAACTAATCGGCGTAACTTCCTCATCGGTGGCGTAGCAGCAGCAACGGTAATTGGCAGCCAAGCTTTGGGCAGAAAAACAAGCCATGCTGCCTCATCAAGTCAATCCCTACCTGAGAGAGTATTAGGCAAGACTCAAATTAGTTTACCAATCTTCGGTTTGGGTGGGGCAGGGCAAACTCCTATTTCAGATAATGCTCAAGAAGCAGAAGCGATCGCTTTAATCGAAAAAGCCATAGAATTAGACATTAAATATTTTGATACCGCTGCCAGTTATGGTCCTTCGGAAGAACGCTTTGGTAAAGTTTTACCTAACTACCGAGATCGCATTTATCTCAATAGTAAAACCGCAGCCAGAGATTATGATGGTGCCTGGCGCGAATTAGAGCGATCGCTTACCCGCCTCCAAACAGATTATCTTGACTGCTGGCAGCTACATCACGTTTCCTTTACTGAAGAATTAGATACTATTTTTAGTGATAATGGCGCAATTAAAGCAGTTGAAGAAGCTAAAGCACAAGGTTTAATTAAATTTTCGGGCATTACAGGACACCATGAACCAGCAGTAATTGCCGAAGGACTGCGACGCTATGATTTCGATACTACATTAATCTCTCTCAACGCGGCGGATGTTCACCACCCTCGCCCCTTCTCTAAGATTGCGCTGCCAGTAGCACAAGAGAAAAATGTCGGTGTGATTGCGATGAAAGTTCCTTCCTACGGTAGATTGTTCCAGCCTGGTATGTTATCTGGAATGGAACAGGCTATGGGGTACAGTCTCTCTTTACCTGGAGTACATTGTTGTGTTATCGCTGCGGAAAATGCTGAACAGTTAGAATCGAATGTCATAGTAGCACGCAACTACACTCCTCTGAATACGGCACAAATGACCGAAATAGAACAGCTAACTGTCAACGCAGGAGATGATGGCGCATTCTTTCGTCAATGGACTTAGAATCAACTACATTAAATAATTAGTATAAAAGCGATCGCCTTACTGATTAACTGATGTTACGTACTCATGATTTTGCTACGACTGGGTAAAGGGTAAAGGGTAAGGGGAAAAGGATTAATCGATCTGTCTTTATAGCTGGTTGAAACTACCTGTTTATCTTTATATAACATAAGGTCAGTGATTAAATTAACTAATTGGTATAGTCCTAATTACTAGGGTTAAGATACTGGTGGTTACTGCGACTATTATGGGGATAATCAAAGATTTAACTCCTTTAAGGTCAGAAATATCGTTATTTAAGCTTTTTTGAGTAGACTTTATTTCTTTAAGATCATCAATAGCTGTATCAAGTTTTGTTTCTACCTTTGTTAGTCGCAAATTAATATCATTGGTATTTTCATCAAGCTTGTCTAATTTTTGCTCGAAGCGATTTAGGATCTCTTTTAGGTCTGATTCTATTTGGATACTCATTAAAAGTCGTTAGCGTGACTAATCACGAAAGAACTATATTCGTTAATTTTACTATGACGAAATTGTGAGAGCGATCGCCAAATTTAATCTTTTCTAGTTCATCAAACTCCTGTGTAGCATGCTTGATTTTTATTTTATATAGGATAAAGTGTTATCCATATTCAATATTGGGTTGAGGAAAACGATTAGTGATTACCAATAGGTTGCTTGCCAAATTTTGCCTATCTCTAGGCTTGACATTTACCATTACTGCCTGTGGTAATCCTGGGGGGACTAATAATCAACAAGAAAGTGGTACGCTTAAACTACTCTACTGGCAGGCACCAACGATACTAAATCCTCATCTCTCTACAGGATTCAAAGATGCCGAAGCAAGTCGGATTACTCTAGAGCCTCTTGCTAGCTTTGATAATGAAGGTAATTTGACTCCCTTTTTGGCTGAATCTATTCCTTCAGTAGATAATGGCGGAGTGGCTCCCGATGGTAAGTCTGTCACTTGGAAGCTAAGACAAGATATCAACTGGTCTGACGGTGAACCCTTTACTGCTGATGATGTAGTTTTTACCTATAACTTTCTGAGTAATCCCAAAGTAGGGGCAGTTTCGGCTGGAACTTATGAAATAGTTGAGAGCGTAGAAGCGATTGATGAATACACAGTTAAAGTTAATTTTAAAGAAGTTAATCCTGCATGGTCATTAGTTTTTGTGGGTGGGGAAGGCATGATTCTGCCCCAGCATGTTTATGAGTCCTATAACGGCGAGTCTGCCCGTTCAGCCCCTGCAAATCTCAAGCCCATTGGCACGGGAGCATATCAAGTAGTAGACTTCCGACCAGGGGATACGGTGATTTATGAGCCAAATCCTGAATTTCGCCAGGTAGACCAGTTAGGTTTTGAGAGAATAGAGCTTAAGGGCGGTGGGGATGCTACCTCGGCAGCGCGAGCAGTATTACAGACGGGAGATGCTGATTTTGCCTACAATCTTCAGGTGGAGGCTCCTGTATTAGATAAATTAGCCGCAGCAGGACAGGGCAAGGTAGTCTCTAATTATGGTGCGCTGATGGAACGACTAATTATCAACCATAGTGACCCCAATCAGGTTGCTTCTTCTGGGGAACGCTCTAGCGTCGATTTTTCTCATCCCTTTTTTAGCGATCGCACGGTACGTCAAGCTTTGGCATTGGCGGTAGACCGCGATACTATTGCTGAGCAGCTATATGGGGTTACAGGGAAGGCGACTACTAATTTTTTGGTGGCACCACCTGAATATGCTTCGCCTAATACTAGTTATGAATATAATTTAGAGCAAGCACAGCAGCTATTAGATGAGGCAGGTTGGCAAGACACCAACGGCAATGGAACTCGGGACAAAAACGGCACTGAGATGCAGCTTGTGTTTCAGACTTCAGTTAATCCCCTACGTCAGAAAACTCAGGCGGTGATTAAGCAAGGCTTGCAGTCAATAGGCATTGGTGTGGAGTTAAAAAGCATTGACCCTAGCGTTTACTTTTCCAGTGACTCTAGTAATACCGATACCGTTGAGCGTTTTTATGCTGACTTGCAGATGTACACTACAGGCAATACTAGTCCCGATCCCGCGGCATACATGAACTTTATGACCTGTGAGCAAATTCCGCAACAGGCGAATAACTGGTCTGGAGACAATAATTCTCGCTATTGCAACCCCGAATATGATCGTCTGTTACAGCAAGCTAATCAAGAATTAGATCCTCAAAAGCGTCAGCAATTATTTATTGAAATGAACGATTTATTGATTGACAATGCGGTAGTAATTCCTTTAGTTCATCGGGCAGACGTAATGGCTTATAGTAATAGTCTGACGGGTTATGAGCCAACTGCCTGGGATATGCGAA
>JBCCDL010000750.1:0-3413 GCA_039030815.1 Cyanobacteria bacterium P01_A01_bin.83
AAAAGATCCAGGAAGCAGGGATCGAGCCAGAAGAATGGTGGGCATTGGAGTCTGAAATACCCTACAAAATTAAACTAACTTGGTCGGGAGAAGGTGCAGAGGGATGCTATGACGTAATCTTCCAACATAATGATTCCAAGTTTGTTGTCGAAAGTACAGTTATTGCAAGTATAGACAGGGAAGTCAAATCTTGGAGTGCCTATGCTAATCAGCCGTATCAAGGAGCGGAAGATCGTCACTTAATTCCCCAATTGCGTAGCTTTCTTGAGGACAAACTTCCCGATTATATGATCCCCTCAGCTTTCATGGTGTTGGATAAACTTCCTTTAACGCCAAGTGGAAAAATAGACAGGAGATCGCTTCCGTCTCCCCAGATTTCTCGTCGAGATTTGGACGTTGATTTTGTCGCTTCCCGCACTGCTACAGAAGAGATACTAGCAACTATTTGGGCTGAAGTAATCGGACTTGACCAAGTTGGCATCTACGACAACTTTTTCCATCTGGGAGGGGATTCAATTCAGGCGACGCAACTGATTTCGAGAATCAGAGATAAATGCCAAATTGAGTTGCCATTACGCTACTTATTTGAAAGCCCTAACGTAGCGGAGTTAAGTCAAAAAATTTTAGAAGCTAGTCAAGATAAACTTGAACGGTTATTGCCAGCCATCGAACCTGTTTCCAGAAAGGGGGAACTTCTTTTATCTTTTGCCCAGCAAAGACTCTGGTTTCTCGACCAATTACAGTCAGGAAGTACTGCTTATAACGAACCTTCTGCTTTACATCTGGAGGGCGAGTTGAATGTAGAGACTCTAGAAAAATCCTTAAATGCGATCGCACAGCGTCACGAAATCCTGCGAACTAATTTCCAGACAGTTGATGGTTCGCCAGTTCAGGTAATTAGCCCTCATCTTGAGTTAAACCTGCCCATTGTGGACTTACAGCATTTGCCAACAGAGCAACAATGGAACGAAGTGCAAAGGCTAGGAAGAGAAGCCGCCGAGCAATACTTCGATTTAGCGGTTGATTGCTTACTCAGAGTGACTTTACTCAAACTAGCCGAAGACGACCATGTGCTTTTACTGACAATGCATCACATTATCTCTGATGGTTGGTCGATGGGGGTATTGATCGAGGAATTAGCTCAGTTGTACCAAGCTGATCAACCAGGAAAACCTTCACCCTTGTCTCCTTTACCGATTCAGTATGGCGACTTTGCCCTGTGGCAGCGTCAGTGGTTTACTCAAGAGTTACTGGGGGAACAACTCGACTACTGGAAACAACATTTAGCAGGAGTACCACCTCTACTAGAATTACCTACTGATCGCCCTCGCCCCAAGATGCTTTCTGACCTTGGGAGTCACATAGATTTTGAACTCGATGGTGAACTGACAACATCTTTGAATGCTCTGAGTAATAAGTCAGAAGCTACCCTATACATGATTCTGCTGGCGGGTTTTGTCACTTTACTTTACCGCTACAGTGGTCAAGAAGATATTGTAGTTGGCTCTCCTGTAGCCAATCGAAACCGCAGTGAAATGGAATCGTTGCTCGGTTTCTTTGTCAATACCTTAGTGTTGCGTAACGATTTATCGGGCGATCCTAGTTTCTTAGAACTACTGAGTCGAGTGCGAGACACTGCTTTGGGTGCTTATGAACATCGGGATGTGCCTTTTGAACAGTTGGTGGAGATTTTACAACCAGAGCGATCGCTGAGTTATAGTCCCCTGTTTCAGGTGGCATTTGCTTTTCAGCAAGCCCAAGCGGAGCAACAGCAATGGGGAGAGCTAACTTTAACTCCCTTGAAATTAGCCAGTGTGACGACAAAATTTGATTTAACCCTGTTTCTCGAAGAGACTGATTCGGGAATTGAAGGCAGGTTGGAATACAATACTGACTTATTTGATGCCACAACTATGGCTCAGATGGTAGGGCATTTCCAGACTCTACTCGAAGCAATTGTGACCAACCCGCAAGAGAGAATTGCCCAATTACCAATGCTAACAACAACCGAACGTCATCAGTTATTGGTGGAATGGAATGATACAGCAACAGAATATCCTCAAGATAAATGTATTCATCAGTTATTTGAGGAGCAAGTAGAACGAACTCCTGATGCGGTAGCGGCAGTATTTGAAGATACCCAAATTACCTATCAAGAATTAAATCATCGTGCCAATCAACTGGCTCACTATTTGCAGTCAAAGGGAGTTGCTCCAGATGTACTGGTAGGTATTTGTGTAGAGCGATCGCTAGAGATGATTGTGGGACTGTTAGGGATTCTCAAGGCGGGTGGAGCTTATGTACCACTAGCTCCAGCCTATCCTCAAGAGCGATTATGGTCGGTATTGTCAGATTCTCAGGCATCAGTACTGTTGACTCAACAAAGGTTAACTGAGAGACTACCTCAAAATTTGGCTCAAGTAATCTGTATTGACAGCGATCTCTGCGCGATCGCAGGACAAAATAAAGAGAATCTAGTCAGTAAAGTACAATCTAGTAATTTAGCCTACATCATCTATACTTCTGGTTCTACAGGAAAACCCAAAGGGGTTCAAATCGAACATCGTAGTGTAATCAATCTCCTTAATTCTATCCGCAAACAGCCTGGATTAACCGATCAAGATACGGTTTTGGCAGTAACCACTATATCTTTTGATGTGGCAGTGTCAGAAATTTTCTTACCCCTGAGTGTAGGAGCAAAATTAGTAGTAGTTAGTAGTGCAGTTGCTGCCGATGGCAAGCAATTACTCCAAGCTTTAAATACTTCAGATGCGACTTTCCTTCATCCCACTCCCATAACTTGGCGACTCCTATTAGCCGCAGGATGGCAGAGTAGTAAAAATCTGAAGATGGTTTCTACAGGAGAAGCTTTAACTAGGGAACTTGCCGCACAGTTGCTTCCTAAAGGTGCCGAACTTTGGAACTTGTATGGTCCGACAGAGATTACGATTTGGGCAACGGGTTACAAAGTTGAGTCTGGTCATAAACCGATATTAATCGGTCGTCCTCTAGATAACACCCAGATCTACATCCTTGATTCTCATCAACAACCCGTGCCTATTGGCGTTCCTGGAGAACTACATATTGGTGGTGCTGGTTTAGCTAGAGGTTATTTAAACAGACCAGAATTAACTGCCGAGAAATTTATCTGGCACGAAACATTGGGTACTTACCTCTATAAAACGGGAGACTTAGTCCGTTACTTGGCTAATGGCAATATTGAATGTTTGGGGCGCATCGATAATCAGGTCAAAATTCGCGGTTTCCGTATCGAACTGGGAGAAATTGAAACAATATTAAGTCAACACCCATTGGTACAGGAAACAGTAGTTATTGCTAGGGAAGACGAATATGAGCAAAAACGTTTGCTTGCTTATGTTGTGCTTAAAAAAGAGAAAGAAATCAATAGTAAG
>JBCCDL010000751.1:0-3391 GCA_039030815.1 Cyanobacteria bacterium P01_A01_bin.83
AATCAGGGTTTGACTCCTGACGACTTTGCCAAACAAGAGCCTGGTTATCGTGGTCGGGTGATTGCCGAGATTTACAATGAGTATCAATCGCGACTTGCGGCTAATAATGCTTTGGATTTTGATGATTTGATTTGGATTCCTGTGAGATTGTTCCAGCAGAATGAATCGATTCTCGGCTATTGGCATACCCAATTTCAGCACATTTTAGTAGATGAGTATCAAGATACTAATCGGATTCAATATGATTTGATTCGCTTATTAGCTACCAATGGGGAGACGCGCAACGAGTGGAATTGGAATAGAAGATCGCTTTTTGTGGTGGGAGATGCGGATCAGTCGATTTATTCTTTCCGTTTGGCAGACTTTACGATCCTGCTGGATTTTCAAAAAGACTTTGGTGATGGTTTACCCGATGAAGATACCCGCACCATGATTAAGCTGGAAGAAAATTATCGTTCTCGTGAGAATATTATTCAGGCGGCAAATCATCTGATTGCTCACAATAGTCAACGCATTGATAAAGTTCTTAAGCCGACACGGGGTGCAGGAGAACAAATTTACCTGCATAAAGCAGATGAGGAGCAACAAGAGGCGCGGTTTGTAGTTGAGCAAATGAAGCAAATCAATCAGAATAATCCTGAAATAGACTGGGGCGACTTTGCTATTTTATATCGTACTAATGCTCAATCTCGTCCCTTTGAGGATTTACTGCTACACAATAATATTCCCTACAATATTGTCGGCGGTTTAAAGTTCTATGATCGCAAAGAAATTAAAGATGCGATCGCATATTTACGGATTATTGTTAATTCTGAAGATACGGTTAGTCTGTTGCGAATTATTAATACTCCCCGTCGTGGCATTGGTAAAACAACCATGAATCGACTGATGGATGCCTCACAACAAATGGGTATTCCCCTCTGGGAAATTGTTAATGACGAGACTTCGGTTAATACCATGGGTGGCAGGGCAGCAAAAGCGATCAATCAGTTTGCCCAGATGATCCAAGGCACCAAGGATCAGTTAGAACATTTGAGTGCAGGAGAGGTTCTGAACCACATTATTGAACAGTCAGGCTATGTCAAGGAACTACAGCAGCAGGGTACAGATGAAGCCGATAACCGTATTGCTAATATTTACGAGCTTTATAATGCGGTGCAGCAGTTTCAGGAAGATAACGAAGAAACTAGCTTAGAAGCTTTTCTTGCCAGTGCTTCCCTCTCCTCAGATTTAGATGGTTTAGACGAGGAACAGCAAAAAGTTTCCCTGATGACTTTGCATTCAGCTAAGGGTTTAGAGTTTCCTGTGGTATTCCTAGTAGGTATGGAACAGGGTTTACTACCCCATAATCGAACCTTGAACGATCCCTTAGAAATAGAAGAAGAACGTCGCCTATGCTATGTGGGCGTTACTCGCGCTCAAGAGCAATTGTTTCTTACCTACACTAGAGAGCGTCGTCTTTGGGGTACTAGAGAACCTGCGGTATCTTCCCAGTTTTTGATGGAACTACCAGGAGAATTAATTAATAGTAATATTAATGTAGCTCAGTCCTATCGCCGTCGTACTCCTGCCAAAAAGCCAACTCCAGGTCAGGAGATAGATTGGAGGGTTGGCGATCGCGTATTACATCATGAATTTGGCATGGGGGAAATTACCCACGTCTTGGGAACTGGCAAGAAAGCGACTTTAGCTGTAAAATTCCTCAGCATGAACGTAACTAAAATTATTCCCAAAATAGCGCCGATGGAGAAAGTAGAATAAAGGGCTTCATCTACTGTTTAATTACCAATACACTTTTTAGCTTTTTGCTTGAGTAGTTCATTAGAGCTAGCCATTGCAGGTAATGCAAAAATACTAGTCACACATAATATTAAAGATTTTCAACAGTCACAGTTAAAATTCCCCCAATTACAGATCAAGCAACCAAAGGAGATCATTTAGTATGGGTTCGTTACATTTAAGAATTCCAGATGATAAACATCAAAGACTTAAAGAGTTAGCCAAATCTAGAAACATTAGTGTGAATAAATTACTTGAAGAGTTAACCACAATGGCATTAGCTGAGTACGATTTGGAAACAAGATTTAGGCTTAGAGCTAGCAGAGGATCTACAGAAAAAGCACTCTTAGTTTTAGATAAGTTGAAGCAGGATTTTGGAGATCCTGAATAAAAAATTTCTACTGATAAATGATAGTAATGTTTCTAGCCCGATGTTAGCAGATAAATACCTGATAGTAACTTGGTCGGAGAGGGCGGTTAGTTGCATTGTATACCACTTTTCCTAAACCTTAAATTGATTATTACGGAAAGTAGGTTAATTCTCCAATCTAAGATGAAGTAGTTGCTCTACTATGCTAAGAATAGCTATAAATATTATGATCTATATATGGTACGAGATTGAGATGACTATTCAAGTTTTTGTCTTTTATCTTTAGCTTTAATATCAAAAATTTGATTATAAAAATCTAATAGCTAATAGCCAATCGTGACAAGTTAAGAGAAAAACATATTAGTCAACTATCACATATAGAGTAAGAAGGCAATTAACAACACTCTTCTATGGATTAATGAAAAATTAATTAGCGATTTGCGAAGCTAAGCGGTCGGCATCGCTAATTTTTTAGTGAAGGGGCGAACGGCAGTTCGCCCGTACAGTCAGGGCTACTACGAACTAATTAACCCTAAGCAAAGTCTATTCAAGTATAAACTGCTGTAAGGGTGATAAATCTAGGTCATCAAATTGTTGAAAAAATGTCAGTAGCCGAGAAGCAATGTTAGTCACTCCCCCCTCAACATTCGACTCAATATTGAGGGGAATTACTGGATCATGAAGAGATAAGCGTAGTAAAAACCAACCTGCCTCAGTTGCTGAGGAACAAGATATTCTCACCCCTTCATAGTTATTTGGTATAACTGACCAATCGGGTTGAGAACTAGCAAACTGTTGCAGTTGAGCAATGACATGATTGCCATATGCCTGAAAATCCTCAGTTTTAATTGCTAATCTAAATTCTGCACTCTCTGCTGGCTCTTGTAAATCCTGAATTAAATCTGTTAATAGCTTGTCCTGTAGTTTAGCTTTTGCTACTTCAGCTAATAGTTTGGTTGCTAAATATGCCCCGTCATCCAAGAAATAATTTTCTGCCATTGCCCCATGTCCCGAGGTTTCTATGGCTAACCAAGATTCGATACCTGAATTGTTTAAACGTACTGATTCATTAATTACGTTTTTATAGCCTCGTTTAAAACGATGATGTTTACCGCCTTGTTGTTCAATGAACTGAGTTAAACCATCAGAAGTAATAGAATCAGTAACTATGGTAGAACCTGGATGTTCTTGGAGTACTATTGCTGAAATCAAGGCAATCATGCGGTTACGATTGAGTTCATT
>JBCCDL010000752.1:0-3390 GCA_039030815.1 Cyanobacteria bacterium P01_A01_bin.83
ATTTGTTCTGGCTAATTAAAGTGCAAGGGTCTTTTACGAATTTTCAAGCTTTTTCGCCCTTTTCTCCTCACTTTTTTCTGTACCCAAAATGCTTGTAACCTTCTTTAGCTCAACTATTCAAACTCATTCAGCAAACCCTATCTAATTTTGTACGGCTATAGATGCGGTTTAGCTAGCGATCGCCTAAAAATTATTGCGGGCATCAAATTTAATATTGACTAGGGAGTACTCATTGAGCTATAACGCCTAAGTGGCTAATCGTTACCAAATAAATGTTGTTAAAACTTTTAAGCAGCACCTCTCTATCCCTCCTCGCTTCAGTTACATTTTCAGTTCCAGTTCAGGCTCAATCTAACTCAGTTATTTATTTAGCACAGGTTAACAAGGTCGAACTCAATAATTTACTCGTGGTGGGTAAACAGTACGTGGCAGATCAAAATTATGATAAGGCACTGGAAACTTATCAAAAAGCTGCTACTCTCGATCGAAATAATCCCCAGATTTTCTCAGGTATTGGCTATGTACAAACCTTGAGACAAGATTACCCCAGAGCTGTAGCCGCTTATCAGCAGGCAATCAGTTTAGCTCCCCAAAATCCTAAATTCCACTACGCCCTGGGTTTTGCCCTGGGTAATGTGGGAGAAAATTTGGCGGCAGCCACAGCATACGAAACAGCAATTGAGCTGGAGCCTGATAATATCCAAAATTACTTTGGTTTAGGAGTTGTTCTCACCAGAGCAGAAGAATACGACCAAGCGATCGCTATTTATGAAAAGATCCTCGCCCTCGAACCAGATAATGAGCAGGCAGTCAATATTGCTTCTCGTCTGCTGATCAAACAACAACGTTACTCTGAAGCGACCGCTTTTTTAGAAGAAGCAATTAGACGAGAGCCATCGGCATCAGATTTAAGATTAAATTTGGCGATCGCTCTACTGGATCATGGGAAAACAGAAGAAGGGCTAAAAGCTTTAGAAATAGCCAAAAAAACGGCTCCTCAAAATCATCAAATCTATCTTCAGACAGGTAATATATTTTATCAACAAGGGGAATATGAGCAGGCACTAGCTGAATACCAATTGGCAGCAAGACTCAAGCCTGATTCATTAGCGGCGATTGAAGGATTGGGCAGAGCTAATTTAGCTCAAAAAAACTACTCTATAGCCATTGTTGATTTTCGGCGCTTAACGGAAATTGCCCCCGACAATCCTGTGGGTTATCACAATTTAGGTATTGCTCTTTCCTCAAGAAATAGAACCGAAGAAGCGATCGCTGCTTTGAATCAGGCTTTAAAGCTATATCGAAGTAACGATAACGCCGAAGAGGTTAAGCAGGTTAATCAATTAATTCAAGATATTAAGACATCTCAGGAGTAACAAAGATGTATTAGTAGTAGATGTAGGGTGGGCATAGCCAAGAATCATGAGGCACAAGGACACAATTTATGTCATGCCCACCGCAATTATGTTCAAGGTTGAAATGGTTTGATCTGGTGGGCAACAAGCTATCTCTGAAACGTTAATCTACTTTTGGTATTTTTGCCCACCCTACGTAGACGCGATCACAGAGAATTAATGTTGTTCCTTGTTCTTTGTTCCTTGTTCCTTGTTCCTCATTCCTCAAAACCATCGGTTCTAGCCAAACTATTAAGATGTCCATATCCAGCAGAAATGCCTCCTTCATCGGCATCACTAAGCTTGGTACGAACCAGATAGCCTACTGCTTGATTAGTTAAAACCTTCTCCCCCTGAGCAATCAAGATGCCAAATTGACCAATTTCATGCACTACTTCCCCTTGCCATATTTCACCGTTTCTCAAACCATAAGCAGGAGATACAGGAGGATATAAGCGCTCCATGAGGATGTATGCATTGCTCTCTTCCGTTGAAATATTAGTCAAACATTGACGGATATTTTCGTTATATAAATTGAATCCCCCTCCTTCTCTTTGGGGTTTAAGTACAAACTGCTCTGGTTTGGCGATCGCAGCTTCTTTTGCCAACATAGTTTTATCCTCAAACTCAATTGACTCATTCAAAGTATAAATTCTGGCAAAAACATTTCTAACTAAGGCTATATCTTGCTCATTAAGAAACAGTTTTAATAATTCGGGATTCGTCAAAACCTGTTGAATTTTCTTCGTACCTGATAAGTGTGTCGGTAAATCTGGCACCGAGACGGTGGTGGAACTAGAAATTAACTTACGTCCCTGTCGAGCAATTTTACTTTCGAGATCATCAGGACGATAACCAGCTCTAAAATAAGTGATAGCAACGGTTTCGTTTTTAAAAACTAGATGTCCCTGGCTTAATTCTCCCTGTTCTCCAATAGCCTCAAGACTACTACGCATTACTCTAATGCCTCGTTGAATTAAAGCAATTTCTAACAGACGTTGGTCAAAGATATTACGCTCATTCGGCTGAACTACAAACAGTACGCAAGCATCAGCAACACCATACTCATTAATAACCTTAGCAAAAGCATCGGCAATTGCTGTAACTGGCTTATTGGGCAACAAATCCCAGGTTTGCTGATTCATATTAGCCCAAATATGATGAAATTCAGTAATTTTTTCCGAAAGCCCAGGATAACTTGCGGCAATAGTATTAAATTCAACTTGACGTAACCCTAATCGGTGTTGCGTCATAAAATAGTCACTGCGAGTAACAGAAAATCTCAACTTATCTTGATGATGCTTCTCATCAAGAGCCAAAGATAAGAGAAAACCTGTATACTCATCATTCTCAGCCGTAAACTGAAGTTGCTCCCGCAGAAAATCCAGATTACTGGCAACTCGATGAATTAAAAGCGCTAAAGGTTGAGCTACTGATTCAAGTTCTCTCACCAGCGAGTTAGCAATAAAAGCTGGGGTCAGCATCAAGGGACAATGAATTACGCCACCACTCTCATTACGCTGGAGTAAGGCATAAGCAAGTGCCATATCCACTGCGGTTGCAACGTCTGCTTTAGAGTATTGGCTCATCAGTTCAAAAAAGATAATTAATTAAAGAGAGGAGCTTCTCAACTAAGTATACAAAAGCTTCCCCAAGTTATAAAACCTGATCAAAGTATACCAATGAGTAACATTTAAATAGAGTCAGACCTTAAAGAAATTCCCAACCAGCGAGAAAAAACCTAAATATTTTGCCACAAGACCTTACTAAACCGAATCTAGTTTGAAACCCATAGTTTTCAGATATCTGTTCGAGGGTTTAGGGTGTAGGGAATAAAGATAAAACTACAGTTTTCTAATTAGCGGTGGTTCAGGTGAGGATGAACTTTTTGGTTTTGGGGGTAATGATACAATTATGGGCGCAGCAGGGGAAGATACTCTTGACGGTGGTTTAGGACAAGATGTCTTAATTGGGGGTCAGGGTGACGATATTTTTG
>JBCCDL010000753.1:0-3385 GCA_039030815.1 Cyanobacteria bacterium P01_A01_bin.83
ACAGGCTGCAATCCTCTGGCTGCAAAAGCAGAAACAGGATGATTTTCTGTTACGAGGTGTTCGTTTAGCTGAAGCTGAAGAAATATTTATTAAATACAACGATGAGTTATCGGATACTGCCACAGAATATGTGGCATGCTGCATTGATGCCAGACTTGCTGCACAAAGGGAGGCAAAAAAACGTCTGCGCCAAGCACAATTAACCGCTACGGCATTGGGAATTTTAGGACTGGCAGCAACCGCGTTTGGGGTGGGGGCATATCGTCAAAAAGTGATTACTGAAGTCGAAAATATCAATAGCCTGACTGCTGTAGCCGAAGCACAGTTGTTATCTAATCAGCAGCTAGAATCATTAACCACCAGCGTTAAAGCAGGTCAGCAATTAACTCAAATAAATGGTTTGGGTAAAGCTTTAGTGGGTCAGGATCATTGGCAGCAAACCAAATATAAAACTGCTGCCACCTTGCAACAGTCGATCTATGGTACCCAGGAATTGAATCGTCTCGAAGGTCATAGCCAAAAGGTCAATACTGTTAGCTTTAGTGATGATGGCAAGCTGTATGCTACTGCTAGCGATGATGGAACGGTAAAAGTTTGGCAGCATAATGGAACTTTAATTAAAACTCTAACCGCAGAACAAGCTCAAACCAATCCTATTACTATTAGTTTTAATGGTAATGAGCAACAACTGGTTAACCCTGTATATTTGCCTGAATCAAAATCCATATCAACTGTCAATGGTGTCTATACAGTTTCGGTTGACAATGATGGCATAGTGCAACTTCAATCAAAATCGGATAACCAATTAATTAGTTCTTACTCCCATCCAGAATCAGTTAGTAATTTTAGTATTAGTAGTGATGAAAAACTATTAGCTACCGCTACAGTTAATGGTGCAATTAACATCTGGAGTCAGGATGGTATTTTGCAACAAACATTGCCTGGTCATACAGGAGAAGTTACTGATCTTAAATTTATTCCTAATACTCAGGATGGCGATCGCTATAAATTAATCTCTACTGGGGTGGATAAAACTGTTAGAATTTGGCAGGTTTTTAATCGCTATGAAGAGCAAGCAAAAGCAATTTACAGTGTTACTACTTCTACCCATACTAATAGTTATGCTGTAGCTGATTGGGATGGCAAAATTAATCTCTGGCGTACAAATTCTGATGGGACTCAAAAACTAATTAATTCTTGGAAGGCACATGATGATACTATTTCTGAAATAAAATATAGTCCTGATGGCAAGTATATTGCGACCGCTAGTTGGGACAAAACAATAAAGCTTTGGTCGGCAAAAACCAAGAAATTAATTGCCACCCTTCAAGGGCATCAAGGGGGAATAAATAGTATTACTTTTAGTCCCGATAGCCAATATTTAATCTCCGCTAGTGAAGATAAAACAATTAAGCTTTGGAACATTACTAATAAACCTAAATTAGTTAAAACTCTCAAAGGACATACTGATAGTATAAAAGCCGCAACAGTTAGTACTGATGATCAATTAATTGCAACTGCTGGTTATGATAATACGATCAAGCTGTGGAACAGAGAAGGGGAGTTACTACAGACAATTGATGCTCACAAACTTGCTATTAACTCATTAGCATTCATTCCTCAAAGTAATACTTTAGCCTCTGCCAGTTGGGACAATACAGTCAAGTTATGGGAAATTAAAGATGGTGGTAAAAGTAGCCAATTATTACATACTTTAACAGGACATCAAGACGGAGTAACTACTATTAGCCTTAATACAGATGGTACTATCCTTGCTTCAGGAAGTGGCGATCGCACTATCAAACTTTGGCATACTCAAACAGGTGAATTAATCAAAAATCTACGAGGACACACTAGTCAAATTAACACCTTGGCGTTTAGTAGCGATGATCAGTCTTTGGTTAGTGGAGAAGAACAACAGGGACTATTCTGGTGGAATCTAGATTTAGATAGTCTTTTAAATCGAGGATGCGATCGCTTGTCTGATTATTTAGCTACTAATCCTAATGTGCAAGAAGGAGATAAAAGGCTTTGTCAGTAAATTTTTTTACTTCATCTTTGCTTTTAATATATCTTCTGCATCTTTAAGAGAATCCACAGGTAGACTTAACTTAGTAGAAAAATTTGCATTTCTAATTTTGATTGTATAGCTATTATTCCCATCAGCTAAAACTTCAATAATATCAGACCAAGGAATTAATAGAGGTTTGTTAAAATAAGCCAAAATACTTAGCAAACTGGATAAATAAATGCCTTGCTCTAACACTCCAATTTTCAAACAGTTTCCATAGGATACAAAACCAACCCTACCACTTTTAAAAATTTTGACTTTATTAGGTGATTCTAATTTAGTAGCATAATAATTATTTAACCTTCTCCAAGTACTCACGTAAGAAAGGAGAGAGATAAAGCTGATTATGGACATACAAAATATTGTATTTTCATAAGTTATTGCGTTGTCTTGATCGCTAAAAATATTACTAAATATAAATACAACAACTAAAGAAAAAAACACATATAGTGATAAACCCCAATCGACTAGCTTTTGCATATTTTAATTTCTTTAATAGTTAAAACTCAATCTTTTTCTCCTTAAGAACAGTATAATTCGAGATTTCGAGATTCGCTTTGAAATTTCGATCTTGATGGTGAAGAATTAAGTTATTTTCCATAGCTATAATTGCGATCGCACTATCAAACTTTGGCATACTCAAACAGGTGAATTAATCAAAAATCTACGAGGACACACTAGTCAAATTAACACCTTGACGTTTAGTAGCGATGATCAGTCTTTGGTTAGTGGAGAAGAACAACAGGGACTATTCTGGTGGAATCTAGATTTAGATAGTCTTTTAAATCGAGGATGCGATCGTTTGTCTGATTATTTGGCTAACAATCCTAATATTCAACAAAGCGATCGTCAACTCTGTGAGTAATAATGAGTAATTGAGGGAAAAGTAGCATAAAATATCAACTAGCTTATTGACAACTGAAGAACTACAATCTATAAGTTTAGTTGATATTTAGAAACAAGCTATATTCAAGCATAAACATTACAAGATAAATACATTATCTCTGGCTACTTTTATTCAAAAAACTCGATAATTTAATCATTCTATTTTCAATATACAACCTTATATAAATACTAATAATATTAATTCTTGATTCGATAATTTCAATGTTTTCTGTGGTAGATAAACCGTGTCTAGTTTGAAACCCATAGTTTTCGTAAAGGTTTGGGGAAAGGATAAAGGTTAAAGGGGAAAGGTTTTCAGGAATCTATCTTTTAATTTTAAAACTCCTGTCCTCAGAATTATACCAACGGTAATTTCGATCTCGCCCACCGCCATATGGATTATCCTGACAACAATAGAGATATTCCGAA
>JBCCDL010000754.1:0-3384 GCA_039030815.1 Cyanobacteria bacterium P01_A01_bin.83
AGGCACAAATTGGATTCAATCTACCTTGGGTTTTAGCAATTAGAAACAATCATGGAGTCTGGATGCCATCAAACTAAAGCGTTAGAGCTAATAGATGGTGTAAGTTTGAGAGAATATTTAGCGACTAAACATCAGAAACCAGATATATAGCGGTGTTCAGGTTTATTAAGTACACTTATTTTGCTTGTTCATTGAGATTGGAACTTATAACTGTACTTAGCTTGTTTGCACACCGCTGTATTCGAGAGATTATTTTTGGTAAAAGAAGTAGTCGAACTTATTGGCAAATAAGCACCTACCCCATAACTTTGTACTGCTATAGTTATGGGGTAGGTGCAAGATCTGAGTAAGTCCTAAATTATTAGTAGCTAATCTGTATATTGAGCATAGATTGATTTAACTCTGATTTCGATTTCATCTTTTGCTAGCTGATGATAGATAGAATTTGTGTTAACCAATGTGGCAGCATCTGCGGCTTGTTTAAAATTGCCTGACTTGGCACGATTTTTGACAATCAAATAGATCTTTTCATTCCACTTGTTGATTAATTCTTGAGCTTCTGAATACTCTTTAGCATCAGGAGTTATTTGCTCTAGGGTGCCAATTGCCCGATTGTAAGAGGAAGCCGAGTTAGGTTCAATCAAACTTTTAGCTTGAATTAAATAATCCTGATTAAGCTGTTGCTGCTGTAATGTTTGCCGCCATTGGGCTACTGCCTCTGCCGCTTCTTGAGCAATTAACTCAGTTGCAGGATAATTTTGCGGAATTAGCTCTACTGCTTTGATGGCACCTGCGTAATCCCCGCTATTTGCCCGACCCTGAGCAATATCTAAGATTGTTTCACTCCAGCGATAAATATCTGCCTGTGCTTCTGGATAAAAAGGCGAATCAACCTCGATTTTTCTTGACTGTTCAATTGCTCTATTGAGTGGAGAAGCTTGGCTATCTTTTAGATAAATTTTGCCGCTGCTGGGCAGAGTTACGGCTTGGTGAGAATTGAGATCGATATAAATTTTTGCTTTATCTAATAGGTTAGTGGCTTGGGTCGATGACTGCAATAAGATTAAAAATACTAATAATGATATTTTTTGACTACTGGACAATAACCACTGCCACCAAAAGCGCCCAATTGCCCTGAAACTGCCTTGAGATTTTAAAGGTACTAACTCGGTCGCGACTTTATGGAAAGCCGCGCTGCGAGTTAGCGTTGCTAAATTATAGACGCTATCTTGCGGCAAGGAGTAAGAATGCAAATCATCAAAATTAGGCAGTTTGAGATTGTGTTGTGGTAAGGCTGGAGAGAAATCAGCATCAATCTTAAAAGACTTTATTTTAATGCCAATGGGTAGTTGAGCTAATGGTTTGATTTTTGTCTGACAAAGCAAATCCTCACAGGGAAGTGCGGGAGACTGATTATGATGGAACATTACCACAGCGTGTGCCTAAAAATTCTTACTGGTGTCTAGCATAATTTAACAGCTTAAAAAAAGCTTTATAACCATTTACTCAGTTACTAGCTTAATCTTTAAACTAACTTTATATTTAATTAGCAACTGCCTGTAATAACTCTTCTGCTAGCTCAAAATTAGCAGTAACGTTCTGGACATCATCAAGAGATTCCAAAGTGTCCATTAGCTTAATTAGCGATCGCCCTTGTTCGGCATCTGTCACTTCAATTGTAGTATTAGGTATCCAACGTAATTCTAGATCCTTAACCTTCAAGTCATACTGTTGCAAAGCCCGCTGTAAGTTATCAAGATTTGTAACTTCGGTAAATACTTCGGAGATCGCTTCATCTTCGTAAATCTCATAAGTATCAGCCTCTCCTTCCATCGAGGCTTCCAGCAACTTTTCCTCATCGATACTGACTATGGTCACAATTCCCTTTTGCTCAAACATCCAGCTTACGCAGCCAGTTTCTCCCAGATTGCCACCATTTTTGGTAAATGCCGAACGTAGATAAGCGGCAGTACGATTACGATTGTCGGTCAAGGCTTCAATTAAAACCGCCACCCCACCAGCGCCATAACCCTCATAGCGAATTTCCTCTAAGATAGCAGCATCATCTTGATAAGTTCCTGCCCCCTTAGCAAGCGATCGCTCAATACTGTCGTTAGAAACTCCTGCCGCCTTTGCTTTATCAATGGCGGTGCGAAGCTGAAAGTTGCCATCAGGATCGGCAACACCATTACGGGCAGCGACAATAATGGCGCGAGACAACTGGGTAAATGTCTTACCTTTTTTGGCATCTACCCTCGCTTTTTGCCTTTTGATATTAGCCCATTTACTATGCCCTGCCACGGTCGATGTTTACCTCGTCTAAAGTTAGATAATAATCTGGTCTATTTTACAAATATTTATCTATTATTAGCTTTTTTTTGAGCATCAGGACAGGGAGGAGATTTGAGAGAACCATCAAGCCATGCTGCTGCTTGCTGAAGATGTTGCAGAGCCAGTTGGGGTTCTTTTTTGAGTAAGAAAACTAAAGCAGAAGTTAGCTGTTGCTGTGCCTGGGCTGGACGATTACCCTTGAGACGATGCCAGTTTTGATGAGCAATGGCGCTGCGTTCGGCTAAAGCTTGAGCTAATTCTAAATCCGTCAATTCAGCGATCGCTTCATTTTGATTGGTTGAGAGGGGCGTTACTTCAAACATAGGTTAATATCGTGTCGATCTAAATTGCTTTATATTTAATTTTATTGAATTTTAACGATGTCATCTGCTAAATCTAACAACACTGAAGAAAATGACTTAGAACAGATCTTAGCTGAGGTGGAGCAATCCCTATCACAACTACAGTCGAGACATACCCAAGTTAAACAAGATCTTACCAAGCGATCGCAACTTAAAGAGCGTCAACAGCAATTAAAACAGCAGCAAAGTGATCAATCTCTACCTCAGCCATTAAAAACGGAACTGCGACAGCTTCAGCAAGAGCTAGATAGTCTAGAACTCAATTTAGAGAGTGTGCTGCTACCAGATATTTTTTGGCAGGTAGTACGGTTTGTCTTTTTAGGAATTGCGATCGGCTGGTTGCTGCGTATTTGGGCGACATAGATTTCGATTGTTAAGGTCGTCGAGGTAGCTATTACTAGCTTACCCCTCCTATCGGAACCGTGCTTGTCACTTTCACGACACACGGCTCTCAAATGTATCCACTTTGTCATTGTCTGACTTCTCAGCTTCTGGATATGACAGGAGTATCATCAACCCAAAGGTAGTCAACTTCTGACTATTCTTTGTATAACTTCTTGAGGAAGTTTGATAATTGTTTTTTCCTTATGTCAATTAAATCCAGTGCTGTTTTTTCGTCGTGGCAGTGACCGTGAAGAAGTTGAAGATTGTCATAGATATTCTTACCTCCGAGGGCGGTAGCTACTATGTG
>JBCCDL010000755.1:0-3380 GCA_039030815.1 Cyanobacteria bacterium P01_A01_bin.83
GACCGCCACGACGCCCTGCGCGCCCGCTTCGAGCGCACGGACGGCGTCTGGCGACAGACGGTCGAAGCGCCGGGCGCCGCGCGCTGGCCCCTCGAGGTGGCGACGTATAGATGCTTTTGAACCAACAGCCTAAGCCGAAAAAGGACAAACAACAGCCATTTGCAATCGTAGGTATTGGAGTATTATTCTGCTGTCTACTAGCGGGATGTTCGCATTCAGCTCAGTCGTTTTTGAAAAGTGCATTAGCAAGTTCCTTGGGCGACCCTTGTAAAAGCGGTACTGCTATGAATCGTTATTTAGAAAACGGAGGAAAACTGAATGAAATTCTAGACGAAAAAAACGAACAGCTTTTCTTGTCGCCAGTTTGTACCGAAGCAATATTTTTCAGTATGTTCGATTTAGAACAAGCTGCCACTCTCAAACTCGAACGTAAAGCAAAAATTATCGACTTTATAGCTAAATACAACACTAACGATAAATTTGATATATATGGCAAAATTCCATTAATCAACTCAATTACTTTAGAAGATAGAGAGATGGTTGAGCTGTTGATAGACAAAGGAACCAATATTGACACTACGAATGGTTATGGTATCGACGCTTTGTATCGAGCAATCGGTAGAAATAGCTTAGATTTAGTCAAGTTGCTAATTGAGCGTGGAGTTGAAGTTGATGGACGAAATGATAGGGGAACAACTGCTCTACATGAAGCTGCACGTAACTACAATATTAAATCAGAGATCGTCGAGCTATTGCTCGATCTCGGAGTTGAGATTAATGCTAAAGATAACTTAGGAAAAACTCCCTTGCATTATGCCGTTGTAAGATATGCTGACTCACCGTTAAATGTGGTCGAGCTATTACTCGATCGAGGGGCTGATATTGATGCTAAAGACAATGAGAACAAGACTCCAATACTTACCGCAGTTTACAATCGAAATCGAAAACTAGCAGAGCTGTTAATAAATAGGGGAGCAAACCCCATATATCTTGATTATTGGTACATCAAAGATAACTATAACTACAACAGCGGAAGATTAAAATTAATTAAAGAGTTTTTAGAAGAAGATTTCACCCTAACCAATACAACTACTGTAGAAAACAATCGAAGGTTATTACGGACGGCGATCGAGCAAGATCGATTTCAAACGGTCAAAGTATTAATCGATCGTGGTGCAGACATTAATGCTCGCGATGCTATAGGCAATACTCCTTTAATCTACGCTATCAGAAAAAAAGATGACGAATTAGTCAAGCTGCTATTAGAAAATGGTGTAAATATTAATTCTCCTGTAGATCGATATGGTTCGACTGCCATGCACTATGTATTTCATAGCGAATACGATTTAGATCTAGCCCAGCTTTTAATCGATAATGGTGGAAATATTAATGCCAAAGACTATCGCTCAAACACTCCATTATCTAGAGCCTATAACGAAGAATTAGCCTCATTCATGATTAAAAATGGTGCTGATGTCAACGCGAACAATGATAGTGGTGACACGCCATTGCACTTGGCTAAGGATGTTGAAGTTATGAAGATGCTAATTGACAATGGAGCTGATGTTAATGCTCAAAACAAAGATAAAGATACCCCGCTACACGACGCGAATAGATTAGCAGCAGTACAGTTACTGGTTGAAAATGGGGCAGATGTTAATGCTCGGCAGCGCAATGGTAGAACACCACTATTTCGTAAAAACGAAGTAGCGACTCGGCTATTAATTAATAGTGGGGCAGAGGTTAATGCCACAGATGATTATGGTCAATCTGCACTACATTTTGCTAAAGGCAGTGTAATAGCTAAAGTGCTAATTGAAAATGGGGCAGATGTTAATCTTCAAAGCCGAGATGGAAACACACCTTTATTTAACGAAAAAAAGATAGACACGTTAAAGGTGCTAATTGAAAATGGAGCTGATATTAATCTTAAAAACCAAGACGGAGAAACGGCTTTAGATGTTGCTAAATCTTATGCTGCTAGATCTAAAAAATATAGAGAGGTAGTAGAATTTTTGAAAGCTCACGGTGCTAAATAAAATCGATCTTATTTGTATTGCTTGTTTTTTTATAATTCTAAGATTCCCACGCTTTTTCGGCGTACTACTTAATTTTCTCTAGTGAAATAAATTACCAGATCTTCATCACATTTATAACTACTTAAAAGCTACATAATAGTTCTAACTTATCTTTTAATGTTAGAGAAAAATTTTAGCCATGAAATTATATTTAAGAGTAGTTTTATTTTTGTGTTTAGCACTCAACAATGTCAAACAAGTTAAAGCAAATGAAGATCCTTTTAAAAAGATTCTTGAAGGTAATAACAATAACAACCGAATTATTTTAGGATATGTGGATTTAGGAGCAAATGGACATGGGGGTCATGATGACATTGTTGGTAATAGAAGAAGCAATATTCTAAACGGAGGGGCTGGAAATGATACCATCGCTGCTCACGATGGAGATGATATAATTTACGGCGGTTCGGGAAACGATAAGATTTTGGCTCACGATGGAAATGACATTATAACTCCAGGAACAGGAGAAGATAATGTACTAGGTGGAAAGGGAATTGACACGGTAATTTATAAAGACAAATTTTATAGAAGCACTAATATTCGTGCATTTCATAATAATCATATACTTAAGATTGATGATGAGGATACTTTGCTGGGAATTGAATTTATTCAGTTTGCCGATGTGAAAATTAACGTAAAAACGTTGGAAATCGTATCTTCAAACTAATAAAGAACTCAATTCATCTTTATTAAGATATTTTTTGGCTTTTGAACCTGATTTTTGGGAATTTAGCGACTCAGTTTCGACTAAATCCCCAAAAATCGACCTATTGTGTTGAACTAAATTTTCTAATAGGTCAGCCCTAGTTATACCCAGACATTCCGAGGCAATTCCCAATTCTTGACCTGTGCTGTCGGTTAGTCGTATAGAGCGGACTTGACGATAATCCTGATTTTCCAGGGTAAATTTTCCCTGAATATCTCGTTTGCGTTTCATGGCGTTTATCCATGCAATACATGGATAAAGTTTAACACTGATCTTCGCTCCTTGTATTACTTGGAAATGGGAGATAATTCCTTTACTAGATTTTTTAGAAACTTTGTACCAATTAATCTGTTTTGTATCGCGCTTGAAACCCCTGCTGATTACTTTCGCCAACAGTATCTTCGCTAGTTCTTCCCCTAAAGGGACGGGGAACCTGCGTTCATTTCGTTAACCTCTTCATCTGTTCCAGGATTAATTTGTAGAATTAACAAAAAGGGCGATAAGTAACATGGCTGAAAATAACCAACACCAGACGGATGCTAATCTTTCATCAGATTCTCCGTCCGAATCTACTCCAGAGATGGGAGGCGGTTTAC
>JBCCDL010000756.1:0-3365 GCA_039030815.1 Cyanobacteria bacterium P01_A01_bin.83
CTTCTTCTTCTTCTTCCGGAGGAGGAGGAGCCGCCGCTGCAACAGCGGCCTCGGCCTCCTAGCTTTCTTTTCCTTTCTTTTCTTCCTTCCACCGCCGCAAACACTACTGAAGGCAATACCTTTGAAAAGCAAACTCAAAGCCATTGCCAGATCGGGATAAAAGAAAAAAGCCAATTCAAATCTGAAGATTATTAAAAGTAAATTGCAATAACTGTGGAAAATAATATTCTGACTAATAGCAATGAGTCCCAAGAGCGATCGCCCAAGTACAGGCTCAACTCAACATTATTAATTCAAAAAGCCCTGAAAGATCCTGTCTCCCTGAATCGGTTGTGCGATCGCGTCTACCTCAGATCTTGCATCTAATTAGACAAAAATCAAAACCAAGTTAATTGTTAATTGTTAATTGTTAATTGTTGAATCTTTCCTGCCAATAATTAATCATTCCAATTAATTTACCCATACCCTGCTGTGGTTTAAACAACATTAATCTCAAAGTATTAAGAGACATTCTAATATTAGTCATAATAAAAATAGATAGGCTGCCGTATTTTTCAATATGAATTAAATAACTATGAGTTACATGTTGATATTTCCATTTCAGATTACGATTAGTAATTGAAGAGGTATCGTGCATCACCTTAATTAAATTAGTTACTGCAATTTGATGTCCTTGCTGTCCATAGCGTAAGCAAAAATCTAAATCTTCATAATATAAAAAGTAGCGCGGATCGAAGTTAGGACATTGGTCAAAGTTAGCCAGATTGATTAGCAAACTACAGCCGCTAACCCAATCAGTTTTTAGATAATCATCTTTGATATTTTCTGGTAACGAAGTGACAACAGATAAAGCAGCAGTATCAAAATTAAATGACCCACCTGCATCAGTTAGCTTTCCTTGGGAATTGTAAACAGTAGTACCAAGAATTGAAATTTGAGGATGATCCTTAAAAAAAGCGATCGCCGAATCAATGTTTGAGATCTTGTTATCAGTAGTATCTGAATTAAAATATGTATCAGGGTTTATTAACCAGGCAATGGCTTGATTATCGTGTTGATAGATCCAACTTAAACCTAGATTACATGCTTGACCAAAACCTAGATTTTTTTCTGCTTGAATAATGCTTACAGTATCGCTTTTTAATGTTAGTAACTCTTGCTCTTCTGGAGAATTATTAACTATTAATACATGATATTTTTGCTCCTCTTTGTTATCCAATGTATTTAATAGGCGACTTATAAGATTACTTGAGTTATAGTTAACAATTACAAAACACAAATTTATATTTTTCATTAAATTTTCAAACTACTATACACTATTCAAGGTTAAACCACAGCGCTATTTTATTTTTATCGTAATGTCTAATCTAAGTTTCTATTGATTTCAAATTATTTTCCTTGTCAGTTTTAAAGTAGCCAACCTGGTAAATATCTTTTTATTATGATCCGTAAAAATACGTAAAAAATAATACCTTGACATAGATAAATAGTGAAAATACTGGCTAAATATAAAATAACAATCATTGTCTAACGCCTATAATAAAAGACGAATATTCAGTTAACCTAATAATGATTAGTCAGTGCCTTAATCCAGATTGTCTTCACGTCAATTTAGAGAATGCAGAATTATGTGCCAACTGTAATAATAAACTGCTGCTGATGAATCGTTATCGTGCTATCAGTCTTTTGGGTCAAGGTGGGTTTGGTAGAACCTTTTTAGCTATTGATGAATTTAAACCATCAAAACCACGCTGCGTAATTAAACAGTTTTTGCCTGAAGTAAAGGGAGCCTCAGCTCTAAAAAAAGCTACAGAATTATTTGAAAGAGAAGCCGCTCGTTTGGATGAATTAGGACAGCATCAGCAGATACCTGAGCTACTAGCATTTTTTGATCAAGAAGAGCGCAAGTATTTAATTCAAGAATTTATTGATGGTGAAGACCTGCTCAAAGAATTAAAAACAGCAGGAGTTTTTAGTCAACAGCAAATCAAAGAATTGTTAGATGATTTATTATCAGTTTTGAAATTTGTTCACGATAATAATGTAATTCACCGAGATATTAAACCAGAAAATATTATTAGAAGAAAACAAGATGGCAAACTTGTTCTAGTAGACTTTGGAGCAGCAAAAGAAGCGATCGCCAGTGAGATTTCTCAAGTTGGTACAATCATCGGTTCTGTTTCCTATATTGCACCTGAACAAGCTGCGGGAAAAGCCAAATTTGCTAGCGATCTTTATAGTCTTGGCGCCACCTGTCTTCATCTTTTAACGGGAGTTGAACCGATAGATCTGTTTGATACTGCTGAAGGTGAATGGAATTGGCGCTCGCATCTTAAGGATAATGAAATTGACTATGAATTAAGTCATGTCCTTGATAAATTAGTTGAGGGAGCGACAAAACGCCGCTTTCAATCTGTAGCCGAAGTGTTACAAACCCTGGCTGGTGAACAGTACCCCACAATAACTGCTCCAACCGCAATTAGTAGCAGATCTAATAAATATAATAAACAACGGTCTGTTAGAAAAAACCCATCAAGAGTTAAGCAGCGAGTCCATAAATTAGATTTACAGGTTATGGAGTTTGAGTTTACTACTATTGCTAATGATCCTTGTATGATTTTTGGGAAGAAGATGAGTTTGCCAACTCGTCGTCATCAGGCAAAAGCTAAATACATCACTTTAGAGTTAGAGAATAATATAACTCTAGACTTGGTTGGTATTCCTGGGGGAAAATTCGCGATGGGTTCTCCAGAAACTGAACCAGAAAGAGAGGTCGAAGAATCTCCTGTACATTCTGTATCAATTCGCCCCTTTCTGATGGGAAAATATCCCATTACTCAAGCCCAGTGGTGGGCAGTGATGGGAAATAACCCCTCTCGCTTTGCTGAAAGTGACACTGCCAATTGTAAAAAACCAGTGGAAAAAGTTTCTTGGTCGGATTGTAATCAATTTTGCCAACAACTCTCGCAATTAATTGGTAGAGAATTCAGACTCCCCACCGAAGCGGAATGGGAATATGCTTGTCGAGGCAAGACCCTTTCTCCATTTCATTTTGGCTCTACTATTAGTACTGAGTTAGCTAATTACAATGGTGAAGATAGTTATGGCATTGGTGCTGAGGGGGAAAATCGCCAACAAACGACAGATGTTGATCTGTTTTCGGCAAATCAATATGGTTTATACGATCTTCATGGTAATGTAGCCGAATGGTGCGCTGATACTTGGCATCATAGTTATCGCAATGCCCCTACTGATGGTAGTGCCTGGGTTGGTAATAATCCCAAAGAGCTTCGAGTATTAAGAGGAGGTTCTTGGTTACATCTTCCTGGTTCTTGTCGCTCTGCCCAACGTCTCAAATCTTCTCC
>JBCCDL010000757.1:0-3364 GCA_039030815.1 Cyanobacteria bacterium P01_A01_bin.83
AAGGCTCTAGATTCTTTTTAATCCTTTTCCCTCTAGGCTTCTGTTGCCCATGTCGCCATAACCTAACCTTCCATTCAGGTTGATTTGTTGCCGCTGCTATTTGCTCATCTGTTAATGGCTTTTCTTGACTAACAGGGATTGAATAAAATAGTCTCCCCAAACATGAGAGACGCGGAAGCGAAGCTGTACTTACTTCTAGATTTATTCGGCGTTTTAAATTGCCAATAAATGTTTTTGCCACCTTTTACTAAAGTTACGCCTCTAGGAGTTTGTTTTTTATAGACCTCGAAATCTCTTTGTAAAGTTTCGTAACCTATTTCGTGATTATATTCTTTGCTCACTTTTTGCTCACTTCGTTTCTAGACATTCGTGAGCAAGGGTTAAAAGCATCTCTGAGTGACAAAAAAAGGAGTAATTTGGGAGTTCAAGTCTCCCTACCCCAATGATTTTTCATAGCTGATTATCTCTGACTTTCATTTCTGAATTTAAGTTGAACGAATCGCACGCAAGATTATGATTCCAGTCACATCTTCGAGAGTGCATTTGAAACATTACATTTCAGCAACGCCAGTTATTTTAATGTGTTAACAGTAAGCCTTACTTTTAGAGTGGGGTTTGCGTTGACTTAGTAAAATCTCAGTTTTTTTGTGTTTTACTATAAATTTTCGGGCGTTGCATCACAATGGTGCAATAACTGAAAAGACATAATTAATAATAAAAGTATTAATAATTTACTCAAGGGAGATTGGGAGATGAGAAATAAATGGTTCAATTGGCGATCGCTAATAATAGCTACAAGTATATTTATTATTAGTAATTTGTCTCATGCTGTGGCTCAAAATTCTTCTACATTAGTAGCAATCGACTTCTTAGACGCCATCAGAGGTGCTGTTCAATATATCCAGGTGGCTAATATCTCTGATGAACAGGAGATTGCTCTGGGCAAGCAAACCAATGAGCAGGTTTTGTCACAGTATCGTCTATACAATAATTCGCAGATTCAGCAATACTTTAGTAGTTTAGGTAAAGAATTAATCCGCAATAGCGATAGCCGCGATATCCCCTTTGTGTTTCAGGTAGTTGATAGTGAAGAAGTCAACGCCTTTGCTACTCCTGGGGGCTATGTTTATGTAACGACAGGGTTAATGAAGATTGCGGAAAATCGGGCGCAGTTAGCCTCAGTTACGGCACATGAAATTGCCCATATCAATGAAAAACATGGTGTTAGAGGACTAAAACAAGCAGCCGCCGCACAGGGGATTGCTACAACTGTAGGAGTTGACAGCGATGCCGTAGCACAGTTGGCATATCAGCTAACCGTCGATTTACCTCGAAGCCGCTCATTTGAGTATGAAGCCGACAGCACTGGACTGCAAATATTACAGCAGGCTGGCTATCCTGGAGAAGCTTTCGCTAACTTTTTGGTTAAGTTGAAAGGCGGAGGCGGTACCCCAGAGTTTATTCGGACTCATCCCAGTAGTGAGAATCGAGTAGAGGCTATCTCTCAAGCAGCAACTAAAAACCAAGTCCCCACCAATAAGGGTCAAGATAGTAGCGAGTATCGCAACAATGTTTTGGCTTATCTATAGCTTCAATCACTATTATTTAAGAATTTTTGCTGTAATCTATTTTGGTCTAGGTCTTAACAAGTGATCCCGTTGAAAGTCGGCAAACTAGAGGCGCGATCGCTTTAAAAATCCTTAAACTCTATGATTATCAATGAATAATTAATAATTAATAATTGATAATTGATATCAATAGAAAAAACAACCTACTAGTTTGCTGTTCTAGTAGAGAGTATAATGAATGCAATAAAAATTAACCTGTTGTCAACAAAGAATTCAGAGGGTTTATTTTGAATAGATATTTACTCTATGCGAATAATATCTTGCAGACCGAACCAGTTATATCGTTTAACTCCCCAAGGTAAGCCAACCAATAAAAATACAAAAATTATTAGTAAAACAACTCCTAATATTTTTCCCACCTGAAAAGTCGCACCCATATAAGTTAGAAAAAAAGTAGAAGGAATCATCCCCATTAACGTAGCAGTGGCATAAATAGTTAGAGATAGTCCAGTTATTCCCGCTCCATAACTGATTAAATCGAAGGATAAAACTGGCAATAAACGAGTGATAAATATCAACCAGCCTAAATAAATTTCTCCCCTATTTTTCGTGAAATAAATTACTTTACCAGTCATTGTATAAACAGCCGTTCTTCCCAAACTTCGTCCGATAAAATAAGCGATTAAACCGCCTAAAAAACCACCGATGACGCTATAAATTCCTGCGAAGAAAGTCCCCCAAACTGCACCAGCAGCTACGGTTAATGGCGCACCAGGAATGGGACTCATGACTACAGCCAAGGCAATAAGGCTGATGTAAACGATAATTCCCTGCCATCCTAAATTCTGAATTGTCTCTCTCAATTCTTCGGGATGAAGCAAGTTAACCTCTGATTTTGTCTTCAACCACCAGTAGACCAATAAAGAAAGGATTAATACTGTCAGAGCTACAATATTTTGGCGGTTACATAAAATTTGCGGCTTCTTTAGTCTTTTCATGGAAAAAAGTGATGATAGTTGGTATACTTGCGCAAAAAGAATTATTAATTAGCTACAAATTTCAATTCAGCAACGCCAAATGTTCTAATAATATTTTGCTGCCAATAAATATTAAAATTAATCCGCCTATAATTTCAATTTTGTTGTTTAATTTATTGCCAATTTTATGACCAACAAACACTCCTATAAAAGATAAACAAAAAGTAATTATTCCAATTAAGGTAGCTGCAAAAATAATGGAACTTTTCAGTAAAGATAATCCCAAACCAGCAGCTAAGGCATCAATGCTAGTTGCGATCGCTAGAACCAACAGAGTGTAGGAATCTAGGGGGTTAAATTTTTTGCCCTCGCTTTCTAATTGACATGATTCATAAATCATCTTGCCTCCAATAAAGCTCAACAACCCAAAAGCAATCCAATGGTCATAATCGGCAATAAGATGACTAAAATTAATCCCTGCTCCCCAACCAATTAAAGGCATCAAACATTGAAAAGCACCAAAAAACAAAGCAATTTTTAGAGCTTTATTAATTTTAATTCTTTGTATTAGCAAACCACTCGTAAGAGAAACAGCGAAGGCATCGGCTGCTAGCCCTAAAGCTAAAAAAGTTGTTGAAGTTGCATTCATTAATTATGATTTGAAGTGTTTTAACAATTTTGAATTATCAATTATTATAAATGTTAAATTGGACTTATGATGTTTATGATGGACGTTGGGGCAGAATTCCCTTACCTAGATTGATAGAAATTGAGGGAATTCATGGGGTTCTAGTGTTTCTGACTTTGTAGAAAAAATAG
>JBCCDL010000758.1:0-3357 GCA_039030815.1 Cyanobacteria bacterium P01_A01_bin.83
CCGAGGAACTAAAGGTAGTTTATGGCACAACTCGCGACAAGGTTTCCTGGTGGCCGTTGCGGTAGAACTTATCAGCAGAATTAAATATATAAATACGCAAGCGTGTGAATTAGCTTTGGTAAAAAGTTATTAGTTCGTAGCTATAAGCTCTTAGCTATAAGCTTTAAGCTCTAAATACAGGAGAGCCTTAGTTTCGCGAAAACTAGATATCCCCAATTTTTTTGAATGAAAACATCACAGCTTATATTTTCTCTAGTTTAAGCTATTCGAGAAGTGATTTTAATTCACACCAGACGTATAAATATAATATTAAATCCGATTACCAAAGTACACTTTTAATCAGAGGGGCAAATTCATCTCTAAGCCCTCTGCACGTCACGCACGTCACGCCTACATGCGGCACAGAGCCGAATGGCTCAAGTACAGAGGCTTTCGCATTACTAGTCTTGCTTTGCAAGACGATGGGGCATACGCCCCGTTCAGCGCCGTTCTCTTCGCGACGCTTGCACAGCGAAGCAAGCTGTGCCTTTGTCAGAAGTTTTAAGCATTGGTATGTAAACAGGATGTTGTTTTTTTGACTTTCTTTATTTTCTTTTTACAAACAGTCTCTTAAGTAAGGATTAGTCAAATAATATTATTTAAAAATTATGATTGATAATATAAAACTGGCGATCGCAATTAGCAGCAATCCAATTTTTCTGAGATAGCGTTGGCGATCAAAACCTGATGAGGCACTGAGCTTTGAACTCTGATGGGACGTGGAAATTTTGTTAGTATCAAAGCCGCTAAATCTAGGTGCCAGATTTACTTTAGTGATGCCAAAATCAGTCGATTGACCACTTCTAACTTTAGTAAGCAAACGTTGTTTATGTCGCTGATTAGAACGGGGCTTATAAATGCTGGTTCGATATTTTCTGAGGTAAGTAATTTTTTTCTGATATCTGTCAATGTTGACTGCTGTAATTTTAGCTGCACCTCGATTCAACCTTTCAAATATAATCGGAGCAGTACCCGAGCCCTTGCTAAGAGCGTAAATTGCCTGAGTAAGCTCACGAAGCAGACTGTTTTTGAGCAAATAGCCAGAAGCCCCCGCCTCAATCGCTTGAGCGAGATAGTCATCGTTTTGGTGGCTGGTAAGTATAATTACTTTAGTGCTGGGCAGACATTGGCAAATGTATTTGGTTGCGGTTATCCCATTCATTTTAGGCATTTCGATATCAATCAAAACAATGTCTGGCTGTAATTTTTTGACTTGAGCGATCGCACTTTTACCATCTTGAGCCGTACCTACTACTTTGATTTTAGGCTCCTGTTTAAGAATTGCTTTAATACCTTCTCGTATTAAGCGCTGATCGTCTGCAAGCAAAATTTTAATAATCATAAATTTATTAAATTTACGGGCTTATGCCCAGTTATTTCATGCGCGACTAACTCGGTCGCGGCTTTGTGGAAAGCCGCGCTGCGAGCTAGCGTTGCTAAAAATAACGGATAAGTTGTTAGCTGGCATTTCCTTAACCTGCTCTAGCCTTAGCTTGGCATCTGCTGCTGCATCTACTACCGCCTCTAGATCCCTAACTCCCCACGAGGAATTGCGATCGCGTAGTGAAAGATCAAAACTAGCATTACTCGGGGCAGTATGTTCACCTTTACGCCGATATGGGCCATATAAATAAAGGACTCCCCCAGCAGGTAGAATTTGCGCTGCTCCATTCATCAGTCCGAGACAAGCTTGCCAAGGGGAAATATGGATCATGTTGATGTTAACTATGGCGTTAAAATCTCTCTCAATTAGTTGCTGATGCCACTCTGGTTGAGTTACATCAATTGACAAAGGCAAATCTAGATTTTCGATGGGACTAGAATTTTTCCAAGCAATAATGCTTTGGCGAGACTGGGGATTAAGATCCGAAGGAGTCCAGTGGGATGATTGTAACTTAGAAGCAAAGTAGAGGGCATGCTCTCCTGTACCGCTAGCAATTTCTAGAATATTGCTTTCAGGAGGTAGAATTTCTAAGAGCATTGCCAAAATTGGTTCTCGGTTACGTTGAGTAGCAGGGGCATATTGCTTGGCAGACATTAGTTAATTATTTGGTTATGAGGAAAAGTAAGGGTTTTTATTAGACTTCTGGCACGAATCATAATTGACTACCGAGGTAAGAGGGAAAAGGATCAAAGGTTAAAGGTAAAAATGAATAGTCTTCGTAATCATGCAAGAAGTCTATTCTATATTAAAGAATTGAATGTAATCAATTCATCGAAGACTTATACATATATTTTAGAATAACCTCAAATAAACTAAACTTGTGGGATATTGATCCGAATCAAATGATTGATTGTTTTAGAGTTTTTAATGAATACGATAAATTTAATAAATAGTTTTTTAGTTGATTTTTATTTATATATTTATTGAATGTAGTGAAATTTAAAGACAGTAAGCTGTCAGGTATTTAATTAGTCTTTTTAGGTTGACGGGGAGACAAGGTGAGGGGTTGACGGTTTTTCTTCTAATTCAAACATACCCAATTTAAATGATTAACAGCTTAACAAATAATATTTGGGAATATTCGCAGCAACTGTAGCAACTTTAGAACATTATCTCTCTTCTCTGTACCATTTAAAAGATCAGAGTCAAGTAGTTGACTTTACTCAATGCATCTCCAGTGATTTGCGATTGCAATGCTGGGGTAAGCTGACTGAAATAAGTGCGTGATACTAAATCCTGTTTACATACAATGCTTAAAACTTCTGACAAAGGCACAGCAAGCGAAGCTTGCAAGCGTCGAGTTAAGCGCGACTTGGGGCGATAGCCCCTGTGCCGCATGTAGGCGTGACGTGCGTGACGTGCAGGGGGCACAGTAAGAATATGTATAGTATTACGTATTTAGATTAGGACACTTGCTACTTGCTACTTACGAACCGTCAACTTTTTTATTGTCCTAATTTAACTTTGTACGGCTATACCTCACGGTTATGAGAATTGGTGTATATCTACAGGATACTATCCTCAAAATACGATCAGCATAGGTTGCGTCTAAAATTTTTTCGACTCACACCACTGTTTATCTATTTGCACAACAGAGATATTGCTCTCTAATTAAGTTTTAGTCTTTTTTGTAGTTCATCATTTAAATTATCAATAGATATATCTATCTGTTCACCTGTTTTGAGCATTTTGATTCTGCAACTATTGTTTTTGTATTCTTCTGAACCAATAATTAAGCAAATAGAAATTCCCAGTTTATCTGCTTTTTTTAATTGTTTCCCAATTTTTATGCTCTCAAATTCCGTCAATACTCTAATTCCTCGATCGCGCATTTTCTTAGAGATTTCCAGATAAAAACCGATTAACTCTTCTTC
>JBCCDL010000759.1:0-3353 GCA_039030815.1 Cyanobacteria bacterium P01_A01_bin.83
CTAAATATTTGATAAATACAAAAAGAGACTAAGACAATCTTATCATTAGCCTCTTGATTCTAAATTTTAACTGAGATATTTAAACAATTATCTTTGGATCTCACCAATAATTGGTGCTTGGGCTAAGGTAAGCTGCTTTTGTTGAACGCTGGCAACTTGAGATTGACGAACCTCAGCATTAATTGCCACAGTTTTCACATCGTAGATTTGTGTAAAGAGCTTAGGATACAATCCTATACCGACAATTATCACCAAAAAGCACGCTGCGATAAAGATTTCTCTAGGGTTAGCATCATCAAAAGGTGCTTCTCCAGGTAATACGCAACTATTACCAAAACAAACTGCCGCATCGTTAGTGGGGTTTTTCATCTTAGCTTGGTCAACATCGCAAGCTAAGGCTTCATTGGAATTGAAGAACACTAGTCTTAGCATTGACAGCAAATAAATTGGTGTCATAATAATCCCTACCGCCGCTAAGAAAATCATCACGGTAGAAAATGTTGGACTATAGACATTGTTGCTAGTCATCCCCACAAACACGGCAATCTCGCTGGCAAAACCACTCATTCCAGGAAGAGCCAGAGATGCCATGGCAGCTGCGGTAAATAAAGCAAATGCTTTAGGCATAACTAATGCTACCCCATCCATACGATCCATGAATAGAGTATGAGTGCGGTCGTAAGTAACCCCAGTCAAGAAAAATAATACTGAAGCAATCAAACCGTGAGAAAGCATTTGCAACATGGCACCACTAGTACCAATGTCGGTGAAGGAAGCAATCCCAAGTAAAACAAAACCCATGTGTGAAACAGAGGAGTATGCTAAACGGCGTTTCATGTTGGTTTGAGCAAAAGAACTAAAACCACCGTAAATAATATTGATAACTCCCAAAGTTGCTAACAATGGCGCAAAATAAACGTGGGCATCGGTCAACAATTCCATATTGAAGCGAATTAGACCATAACCACCCATTTTTAGGAGTACCCCTGCTAAAATCATCGATACAGGAGCAGATGCTTCGCCATGGGCATCGGGGAGCCAGGTATGTAGAGGGAATATTGCTAATTTTACTCCAAAGGCAATTAGCAACCCTGCATACAACGGCATTTCTAAAGCTAGAGGATAATCTTTCAAAGCTAAAGCGGCAATGTCGAAAGTCAAATTATCGCCGTAGAAAGCCATACCTAAACCTGCCACCAGGATAAATATAGATGCTGCTGCGGTATAGAGTAAAAATTTTGTGGCTGCGTAGCGACGTTTGGAACCACCCCAAATTGAAACCAGCAAGTAAACAGGAACTAGTTCTAGTTCCCACATCACAAAGAACAACAGCATGTCCTGTGCGACAAATACGCCGATTTGTGCAGAATACAGCACCAACATTAGAAAGTAAAATAAGCGAGGCTTGCGATCTACCTGCCAAGCAGAAAGCATTGCTAAAGTTGTTACAAAACCTGCTAGTAAAACTAGGGGCGCTGATATACCGTCTACTGATATTGACCAGCTAACACCTAGTTGAGGAATCCAGCTATAGCTTTCAGTTAGTTGAAATTGTGCGCTGCTGGGATCGTAATTATTCCAGAATGCGTACCCCATCAACATGAAGTCTGCAATACCGATGACAAGTGCATACCAGCGAACGGTTTTACCTTCTTTATCAGGAATTAGGGGAATAGCTAGAGCAGCTATTAAAGGTAATAAGATAATCGCGGTAAGCCAGGGAAATTGAGCTACCATTGTTAGTTTTTGAATATAAAATCAATATGTTAATTAAAGTATAGTATATGAAGTTCTGTTAAGAACAATCGGATTTTGAGTTAACAATAATTAAATTGACTGTTACACAACTTAAAAGTTTTGAGGTTGGTGGCGTTAAAAAACGCAATAAGCATCTCATATCAAGCATTTCAGAGATTATTTATTTCAGCGCAAATTAATCGTATACGGCGATCGCCATATATAATCTTGATATTTAATATAAATATTTTCTATAGCTAATACTAAGTTAAGTTAAGTTTGGGCTATTCATAGTTGGCGGTGTAAAAGTTAATTATCAATTTCAGTCAAAATACTATTAGCTAACTCATGCAAATACTTTTGGCGCTCAATCACCATCGTGCTGGGTTTAAGGTTAAAGGTAGCCAACATGTCCCGCCAACGATAAGACCAGTCATGCTTTAGCAGGCAGTGGGCAACATTTCGACGGCTAATTTGTTCTAATCTTTCTGGTTGAGCATCAAGTTCAGCGATCGCTTCTACCACATCTGTTCCTGACAAATCAACTTTGATAATTGGATCTTGCCAATCAAAGTAGCGAGGAAAGGCATCTCCAGCAGGAGGTAGTCCCACCATTACTGTTCCAGCGGCAGCACCTTCAAAGAAACGATAGCCAATTTCCTGTGTTCCACCAGTTTCTTCGGTAGAGTTAAATTTAGCGTAGTTAGTAATGTTGTAGCGGCTTCTTTGGAACAAGTTGGCTAGTAAAATACGATGTTGTTGAGGATTACCTATTTCTAGCTTGCCTCTCAAGGTGTCATGGTAGTAAAAGAAATTATCTTTACTAGCTCTTTTAACTAAAGCCTGATGAATATCTGGCGATCGCCTTCCCACGTAAGAGACATCAATAAAACGTTGGGGGGGATTGGGATAAGGAGAGAATCTTAGAGTATCAACTGCTGGAGGAACATAGGTTACAGGCGGTTCGATTAGCTTGCTCAAGTCAGCCACACATTCAGTTACCCCTAAAAATATATGATCAAAATGTGACCAAGGCTCTTGAAATAAACGCTGATCCTCAAGCTCTGGTCGCCACATTTCTGTAATGAAACATGCTGTATGGCGACATTTATCACGCCACCCTTTAATTGTGTTTAGAAGATGAAACTGCCAAGGGTTATCTAGCACAGCAAATAGTAGATCATATTCATGCTCCAAGACTAACTCTTGAGTAAAAGGTGCCAGGTTGCCAGCAACACTGTGAGAACTGCCAAGATACTTTAAACCACGATAAATTTTACGGGCAAGATCAAAGTTGCGATCGGGAATTGGCTGATATAGTTGTGCTGACTCCAAATCCATCAGTAAATCTTCCAGCTCATAGATACAACAGTTGGCTGCCTGAAAGCGAAATCCTCTCACGGAAACAATTAAAATGCGCGGGGACTTGCCTGTATCCATAGCAAAAGAGTTAGTAGACATCATAGAGAAATTCCAAAGTCAGTATCTGAGTACAAAGTAAAAAAAAAGACTCAGTAATATCACTTATTTTTACCCTATAAAGCTCAATCTTGACTAGTATTTTGACTCAAATTGATGTTCTCAGAGTTCGGCGCAACATTTACTTGCTTAAGATC
>JBCCDL010000760.1:0-3351 GCA_039030815.1 Cyanobacteria bacterium P01_A01_bin.83
CGCCAAAGTTTAATAAAATAATTTTTGCCGCTTTAAAATAAGAAATACTGCTGAAAGGGTAATTACCATTAAAAGAGTACACCATAAAAAACCCAAAGAAGTATTAGTCCAGGGTATTCCCCCAACATTCATGCCAAATATGCCTGTGATCAAAGTAATTGGCAGAAATATTGTCGTGACTAAAGAAAGTATATAAAGGTTTCGATTTAAAGTTTCTTGAAGTCTATTGGTCATTTCTTCCTGGACTAATCTTGCTCTTTCCTGAACTAATTCCAATTCTTGAGCAACCGCACTCAATTGTTCGAGATGCCGTCGCAATTCAACTTCTTCAGTGTGATCGCACCATGGGGGAAAATGAGCTATTAAATGATTGCGCAGGGCATAATGACTAGCATTTAAGTGTCGTCGTAATCGAGCTACTAAGCGACGCATGCGGGAAAGTTCGAGACGATTTAGGCTAAAATTTCCTTTGAGAACTAGATCTTCCATATCTTCAACCGCTTCTCGAAGATCTATCACTGTGCTATCAAAAATATCGGTTGAAATCTCTATTAGATCCACCATAAGTTCCATTGGTGACTTAACTATTTTTGGTTTTTGTAAAAGAGATAAACGCAGCTTATCAATAGCTTTTAAGGGTTTTTCTCTTACAGAAATCATGCAGTTGTCACTTACATAGATTCTGATTAAGCCAAGGCTTTCAGGGTCAGCATCAAAATCGTAATAAAGGTCGCCCAGTACACAGAAAAAACTATTATTTAGTATTTCTAATTGAATATGTGGATTGCTTTCTAAAAGTAATTCTCTTGCTAATTCGGGAATTCTTTGACAACTGCCGATCCAGTTTTTCACCCGCGAATCTATGAGACTAAAGTGCAGCCATACTATATTATCGTTATTATCCTTTATGTCAAATATCTGATTAACTTCTGACCATGACAAAGGCTTAGCTGGTGCTTGAGAATCTAATAAAAATCCACAAACCAGCCCATGATAGTCTTGCAGTTCAAATTTTTTAGACACCAATTTTTATTTCCTATGAGAGGCTATTTATAAATAAGACATTAAAAACATTGAACATTGAACATTGAACATTGAACATTGAACATTAAACATTAAACATTAAACATTAAACATTAAACATTAAACATTAACTCGTTCAAATGATAAATGATAAATGATAAATGATAAATGATAAATGATAAACTGTGATGACCACATTATAGGTGAATTGAATACTTTGAGTGTTTTAATATTTACTTGATAAATGACCTTTAATTAATCGTTTCTGCTTTACCCAAAGGTGAGAAGCGAATTTCAATTCTTCTGCGATTAGCATCAGGGTTGCGGCTGGGGGAGGCAAATTCTCCATTGGGCAACTGTAATTGCGCGGCGGAATAGGGACGAAACTGAACTCCCTGCAATCTGCCTGTTTGTGACTGCACTGCTTGAAGTTGTTTAACCACTTCCAAAGCCCTCATCAATCCCAAGTCGGCATTTGAACCAGGTTTGAGGCTATTTACAGGCTGTTTTCCCTGAGCAACTTCTTCTAGCTGTCGATCCAAATTACCATTACCGAAATTTACCTGTCCATCAGTATGCCCAATAATTTCCACAACATAAAGATTGCGTTGACGACTAATGCGTTCAATTCGATCTACTAAATCGACTGTAATATAGTCTTTCAAATTTTCAGGTAAACTGGCACTCCCAGAGTCAAACTGATATCCTCCAGAGTCTTGAATTACTACTACTGGCGGTGCAGACTTGAGACGTTGGATTTCTGACTGTAAAATATCGATGCGCCTGCGACTCTGTTGATTGCTACGCAGTAATAGCTGCTCAAGATCAGAGGATGCCCTGTTCAAGCGACGCACGGTAGAAGTACTCTCTCCCAGCTCATTTTCTAAGGTGGCAATTTCTCGTTGCAGCAAGCGCACCTGTCTTTCTGTATCGCTTAAATTCTGTTCGGTTTCTTGCGCTGTATATTTAAGAAACAGTGATTTGAACAAAGCTAGTAAGAGAAATAAGCTAATAATCATAAAAGCATTAGCCATTAAGTCGGTAAAAGACGGCCAGACATTGAGGCTTTCTGTAGCTTCATAGCTACGTAGTTTACGTTTTTTAGACATGTTGATTAACCTATTTAAAGTTCTTGGCTTTAGCTTTGTTGCATCTGATTAACTAGTCTTGCCAGTTCTTGCTGAATTTCTTTTAAACCTGATTGTTCAATTATATTTTTTTCTTGATTAAGGTTAACCAAATTAGCGTATTGTTGACTAATCTGATTTACTTTCTGATTCAATTCTAAAAACTTTTTAGTTAGTTTTTGCATCGAATCTAGGTTGTGTTCAAATGATTGGGTAGACTGCTGCAAAACTAAAGAAGATTGCGAAAATTGATTTTGGGCGATCGCTAAATTGTTAGTGGCTGAGGCTAGCTTTTCAGGAAAGCGACTATTGTCTATCGTATGGGCTGCCTGGGCAAAAGTTTCGGCACTAGTATTAATTTTGACAAAGGCTTTAGTCATTGAAGCTTCAATGGTATCTCCCAGCTTATGTACCATGCCGTCAAAGTCTTTACCAAACTGAGCGATCGCTGATTCTAGAGAACTAACAGGCTGAATTTTGGGTAAATAAATGTTATCAATATAGTCTTCAAGGGAGCTAAGTAAACTAGATTTAATTAGGTTAGTATTCCATAGTAAATTTAATACCGTTAACACAGAACTACAGGCGATCGCAATTAAGCTGGTTGTAAAAGCAACTCCCATTCCTTGAAGAGGTCGGTCTAACTCTTCAACTAGATTTCTGACATCATTAATATCAACTTGAGTAATAGTTTGACTTAGATTAGCGAGATTAAATGTTATCCCGAGGAATGTCCCTAATAACCCAAAAGAAAGTAGCAAGTTGGGCAAAATACGACATACAGTATCGACAAAATCACACCCCAAAGATAACCCCAAAAAATAAAATTTTTCCTGTAAATATGTCCCTTCAATTACTGATGCCGTATTCAGCTGATCGGGGTTTAGACTACTATCAGCTAGTCTTTGTTCCAGCTTCTTGATAATTTTGGGAGTAGATTCTAACCCTAAACCAGTCAATAATCTTCTAGTTTTGAAGGTCAGATTTCGCAAATGTCTATATAAACAAAAGCGCAACAAAATAGCGATAAAAGTAGGAAGTATTACCAGGAAGATTGCTAGTGCAACTAAATAACCTGGAATTAAATTTAAAATACTAAATATTTGTTGCATAGTGTTAAAAAATGTTAGGTCTTTTGGCTGCTTAAAACTAAGGTAACTCTAGAGTAACAATTTGAGTTAAGCAATTAGATTTTCGCTGC
>JBCCDL010000761.1:0-3349 GCA_039030815.1 Cyanobacteria bacterium P01_A01_bin.83
AATTAGCAAAACCTGGGTAGACGGATTCATACCTGGGGTTTGGTAGGAAGGAATTTAACCTTCATAATATAAAGAGTTATGAGAATAATCTCATAAGGTTGACGGTAATTGTATTACCTTTGACCTTAACAGGTCGCACTGTCTCATGGTATGATTTTACCATACAAAGCTTAGCTGTGTAAAACAGAATGTATCTAATAGTGGAAGCTAATGCCCATGGTCATCCCCGCCTTGAAAGGCGAGGTTTTCCGCGCCATCCCTGATAAATTTAGAAATAAACAGACTGATTGTTTTATTAATTGATAAATATTGCCATTTGAGTAGGCTTACCAACTTCAGCATCTTCATCCCCAATACCTTGAAAAGTTACTTGATAATTAAACCTTTGAGCAACATCGTTTGCCCAATTCTGAAATTCTTGTCTCGTCCATTCAAAACGATGATCTCGGTGACGTAGTTTGTCATTGGGTAATGATTTAAAAAGCACGTTGTATTCAATATTAGGAGTAGTGAAAATAACTAATTTAGGTTTAGCAAATTCAAAGACAACTCTCTCTAAAGCAGCAAGACGATTAAGATCTAGATGTTCGATGACTTCAATTAAGGTCGCTGCATCATATCCAATAAAACGTTGATCTCGATAAGTTAATGAACCTTGAATAAGTTGAATTTTATCTTGTTGATGGAATGGTAGCTCATCTATTCTGAGTCTTTTTTTTGCTATTTCTAAGGCACGATAAGAAACATCGACCCCAGTGATTTGCTCGATAGATTTATTTTGGAGTAGATATTTTAATAATTTAGCCTCACCACAGCCTAGATCGATTACTCGTTTTACTTGATACTCGTTTAAAGTTTGTGCCACTAACTCCAGTCTTTGCTGATTAAGGCTAATTGGTTTTTCAATTGCTGCTTCTTCTCGATCTTGCACTGAATCTTTTTCTTCAAGATCCCGACCATCTTCTTCCGCTAATTGTGATAATGCTTTTCTGGCTAAACTCCAACGACGTTTAAGATATCTTTGGGTAATTTGTTCTTTATAAGGATGAGTGTTTAACCATCCCTCACCATGACGTAAGAGTTTTTCTATTTCTTCGTCTCCTACCCAATAATGTTTATCGTCATCTAAAACGGGAATTAAAACGTAAAGATGGCTGAGTAAATCTGCTAGACGAATATTATGGGACAAAGTAACGTCGAGATAAACGCTGTTGTGCCATTGGGGAACAGTTTCATCTAAGGGTAGTGGCTTTGCTTCTATCTCATAACCCAAAGATTCAAATAACTCTTTTAATAATGTTGTTCCTCCACGACAAGGTAGTACGGGAAGATGAGCTTGAAGAGGAATTTTTCTCTCTGCTAGATCGGGTAAATTATTACAGCGTCCAGCTAAAGCCGTCCGAAAAACTTTGGAGATAGCAACGCTCATTAAAGACGATGCCGCATAAGGGCGATCATTAACATATTGTTGTAACGTACCTTGTCCTGATGATTTACCCCGAACTAACCCCACAGGATCGATCTCAAGTAACAAAGTAGCGGTACATCTTTCTGGAGTTGACTCTGGATAAAATACATGAGCCTGTCCAAAAGACATGGGAAATGACTGGCATTTATCGGGATGTTTGTGGAGTAAATAACCTAAATTTGTAGTTGGCTTATGGGTAGTCGTAATATTTAAGAGCATTTATGAGACTGAAGTTTCACGACCTTAAAATCGAGATTTAGAGCTGGTTTATGTTTAAATAAACATACGTCTGGATTAACTAATATAATAGCTTTTGAAAATGTCATGTAAATTGCGATCGCTTGATTTTTCTCCGTTTTAGCTAGACTAGCTGATACAAGATAGATTCTGATATTTTTTGTTTTGAAGCTTTTGTAAATACATGATTGCCTGAAAATTCTAATAAACCAATTAAGAAAGAATTGCATGTTCTTTGTACAAACTATTTTTCATAAATCAAAAATAATAATATACGGGCGATCGCCAATTTAAACCTGATAAAAGGTCGATTGAATGATTTAGAATTAGCACTTTTGACGGGAAAACTACAAAAAAAACACAATGCGGCTCAAGGCAACTCTTTTAAGAATAAATACTTAACAAAAGTTTATATTGACTTAAATATTAAATAATCAATGCTTGATAGCTTGCTCTTGATTCTACAGACAATGCATAGTCTTCAATGGAAGCAATCTAGCATGTAGTTAAAAAGTTACAAATGAATATTGAGAGATATTCAACAATTACTAAGACAAGTTAAAGAATTATAGACTGGACTGTGGATCGATTTAGGATATCAACCAGTAATCAATGATTATGGGAGGGACTTGAAGAATATATAATTTATTGAATTTAATCAGAATATTTATCGATTAGGGAGTACTCAAACAAATTTTATTTTCCTTTGGTAAATTTAGGACTAGCAATACCAAATTTTTTCAATATATTCTTTCGCTATAGCGATGAGAACGTAAATCAATACTGTTATCTTCCAGGTGGGGATTTAAAGTTTTACTGAGCCAAATTAATTACACATTATTAGGAGAATCTATGACCGCAACTGTCGATAGACAAGTAGAAAATAACCAACAACCCGAAAATCGTCGCGAAGGTCCCCATAAAATTGGTATCCCTAAAGAAATCTATCCTAATGAGCGTCGAGTAGCTGCTACCCCTAATACAGTTAAAAAGCTGCAAAAATTAGGCTTTGAAGTCCTGGTAGAGTCCAATGCTGGTGCTGCTGCTAACTTTAGCGATCGCGCTTATGAATCAGCAGACTGTACTATTATAGGCGATCGCGCTGAACTTTGGTCACAAGCGGATATTATCCTCAAGGTACGCGCTCCTCAAGGTGCAGAAATTGAAGAAATGCCCCATGGTAAAACTATTATCAGCTTTATCTGGCCCGCGCAAAATGAAGAATTGTTAAATCAGTTAGCCCAACGCAAAGCAACTGTAATTGCGATGGATGCGGTTCCTCGTATTAGTCGCGCCCAAAAAATGGATGCCCTCTCTTCCATGGCTAACATTGCTGGGTATCGCGCAGTAATTGAGGCAGCGAATAACTTTGGTCGTTTCTTCACGGGTCAAATTACTGCTGCGGGTAAAGTTCCTCCAGCTAAGGTAATGGTAATTGGGGCTGGGGTTGCTGGTTTAGCAGCGATTGGTGCCGCTAGAAGCCTTGGTGCAGTGGTACGGGCTTTTGATACTCGTCCTGCGGTAAAAGAACAGGTAGAAAGTCTTGGTGCAGAATTTCTGGAACTGGAGTTTGAAGAAGACGGCACTGGTGCTGGTGGTTATGCCAAAACCATGAGTAAAGAGTTTATTGATGCGGAAATGGCA
>JBCCDL010000762.1:0-3345 GCA_039030815.1 Cyanobacteria bacterium P01_A01_bin.83
CAGTAAATATGCCCAGAAAGATGATTTAGTTACCGCTTGGCAATGGGCGCAGCCGATAGTAACCGATAATCCTGATAGTTCTCTTGCCCCCAAGGCTGGCTTTTGGGTTGCCAAATGGGCAGCCAAACTCAATCGTCCTGATGATGCTAATACAGCCTACAAATCAGTGTTAGCCCGTTTTCCTCGGTCTTATTATGCTTGGCGTTCAGCGGTTGCTTTGGGTTGGGATGTCGGCGATTTTACCACAGTACGAGACAAAGTTCCCCAGGTAGTAAAAGCCCCAAAAATTACTCCTCCAGGAGGTTCACAGACTTTTCAAGAACTATATCGCCTAGGCTTAAAACAAGAAGCTTGGGCGCAGTTTCAACTCGAAATAAGCGATCGCTCAGAATTATCGGTGGCTGATGATTTCACCAAAGGCTTATTGAAACTCTATCAGGGTAGAAACTTACGGGGTATCAATCAGATATGGTATTTACAAGATAGGGATAGCCCAGAAGACAAGCAGCAATGGCAGCAGCTACGGCAAACTCCTAAATATTGGCAGGCTTTGTATCCTTTCCCTTATGAAGATATCATTCTTAAATGGTCAAAACAAAGACAGCTTAACCCTTTACTGGTGACATCTTTAATTCGTCAAGAATCGAGATTTGAACCAGAAATCGAGTCCTCCGCAGGGGCGCTAGGTCTGATGCAGGTAATGCCCGCTACAGGAAAAAATGCAGCGCAAAACATCGGTTTATCTAACTATTCCCTAACTAAGCCCGAAGATAATGTCAATATTGGGACTTATTATCTTGATTTTACCCATAAGAAATACAATAATAATTCCATGTTGGCAGTTGCTAGCTATAATGCAGGACCCAACGCGGTAGCCCAATGGGTAGATCGCTATGGCTTGCAGGACGCCGATGAGTTTGTTGAGCAAATTCCTTATCGGGAAACTAAGGGTTATGTAGAGTCAGTATTTGAAAACTATTGGAACTATATGTTGGTTTATAACCCAGAAGTCAGGGAATTGTTTCAGGATTTGAATCATTCATCAGTGAGCAATAAACAATGAACAATGAGAGACTGTTTCGGGATAAAAGATTAAGTCAAGATTGGATAGGGAGACAGGGAGACTAAGAGACGAGATAGGTTTTTAATACTCTCTATTCTCTAGTGTTTACTGTTCATTGTTCACTCGACCTACTTTATGGTTTGATGTTTACTTTACAAACACACTCTGAATAGTTATAGAAAATTTTTTTGATTCGTAGAGTGGGCATTGCCCACCCTACGCTTTGTGACACAGCTAAAATTGTGGGCTAGTGTTTTTTCTTGTTCCCCCACACTTCGGGGTTAGGGGGCTGAGATAGATTAGCTTTACCCACATTTTTAAGAGAGTCGCACTACTACCACCTTTACAAACACACTCTGAATAGTTAATTTTGATTTCTTCGCGTCCGTTGTACAAAAAAGAGGAACCCCCAAGGGAAGCGAACTCGTAAACCAAGAGGTCTTAAACCGTGCTTGTTCCTCAATCCTCGTTCCTGATTCCTTGTTCCTCAAATATAATTTTGTTAATTTAATATTTTTTCTTCACAAGATTCTCAAATTGCTGGTTTAGATTCTCTTAATAGATGAATGCCGTTTGAATGCGCCAACTAGTTTTGATTGTATACCTCATGTTAGAGTCTTTAATTAACTTTCTGCGTTCAGAATTGAACATATCTGCTGATGCTATATCTTTAGCTCGCAGAGAAGCCGACTTAGAAGCTCATACCTTGCCCATTGTTCTCTGGCGATATGGATTGATTAATACACAACAGTTGGCTCAAGTCTTTGATTGGTTGGAAGTATCTTAGTTGAGAATAATGAAATCTAATACAGAATATATATACACTTTTCCTAACGCCAGCTCTACCTTAAGAGTTGTGGAGTACCTACGAAACAAATGTCAACCATATTTAGATTCTGTAGCGGTGATTAATCAAATCGACTGCTGGTTGATTCAAGTCTGGTTAAAAGAATTTACTCCGATTGATTCAGCGAAGAATATTAAAGCTTTTTTCTCCGAAATGGGAGTGCCTTCTCAACCAGCGACAAAAATTGTCAATGCTTTAACCTGCTTGCAACTAGGAGAATCCCCCACTGCCGTTATGAACCGCTATCAGGTAGTTATAGTTGCTCATGGCAAGCCTGTTACCGAAGAAATTGAAATTTTTCGCGATCAAATTGTAGACAGACTTGGTTATTGTCCTCATAACATGGCTTAATTTAAGTTAACGTCATACCGTCGCGGGACGCGAGGGATTGCGAACTTGTTTCCTGTATCTCTACGTCCCATTTCTGACGAGCCACTTTCTTTGCTAGCATTTTCAAAAGTGAAGAATTTACCAAAATCCTATGAGTTTCGAGCAAGTCTACGATGTTTTAATTGTTGGGGCGGGTCCTGTAGGATTGGCTACGGCGATCGCTCTACGCCATCGCGGCATTGAGAATATTCTCGTGATCGATCAGGCTCGTAACTTTCGTCAGGTAGGACAAACGGTTGATATTTTACCAAACGGTCTGAAGGCACTAAAGTGTATTAGTGAGGAGGCATATAATCAAATCAAGACAGTTGGTTTGGAGTATATTCAGGCTCGTCGTCAGCGTAGTGAGGGCGATAATCAGCAAGCACCTAAAGCTAGATTTTGGAACCAAAAAAATTTGCAGGGAGAGGTTGTGCGTTCGATCCCCCTGGATTTTGATTACTGGTTTAGTCGCTATGGTGAAGGCAGAATATCTATCCCCTGGTACCGTTTGCAAACTGAATTGAGAGGTTTGCTGCCATCGTCAATAGTTCAGCCAAACCATCGTTGTATCGATATTACCTATCGTCATAACTCGGTAATCGTGAGCTGTGTTTCTGGTCAAGAAATTTTGGCAAACCCCTTTGCTCATTGGTCACAGGCAACTCAAGCAACACCAAAAGAAATAACTAGTACTGATATAGCGACTCATCAATTTCAGGCAAAACTAGTTGTTGCTGCCGATGGAATTAATTCGACTGTGCGCCAACTAGTCTACAACAATTCATCCCAACTCAGTCCCTGGGCAAAACCTCAATATTCTGGTTTCTCCGCCATTGGATGCTTACAAATTGAAGATGTTGGTGAGGAGATAATGCAACAGCTAGAGGTGAAATACTTTCAGGGGGATATGGTGCTTACTTTGCGCAATGATTCCCTCTCAGCAAAATCATCTCAGATTGAGTCTCCTCGTTTAATTCTAATTAGGAGAGGGAATCATGCTCTAGGCTATTTGCTGCATGTCCCACTGAGTCTTGATACACTCCAAAATCAATCATCCACAGCA
>JBCCDL010000763.1:0-3343 GCA_039030815.1 Cyanobacteria bacterium P01_A01_bin.83
ATAGTTCATGTTAAAGTTTTGGTTTAGCAGCAATAAATAATCGCTTTCTACCAAAAACTTGATTAACTAAATCGTGGAGCAAGATATAAAGACAGGGAATAATAAATAGAGTTAATAAAGTTGCTAAAGCCAATCCTGAGAAGACCACAATACCTAAAGGTTGCAAAAATTCTCCTCCCTGTCCCAATCCTAAAGCTAGGGGAAACATGCCCAATACAGTGGTAATGGTGGTCATGAGGATGGGACGTAACCTTTGAGGGGCTGCCAGTAGAATGGCGGTGGTGCGGTCTAGCTGATCTCTAAAACGAATTTGATTGGCTAACTCCACCAAAATAATCGCATTGTTAACCACAATTCCCACCAGTAAAACTGCCCCCACAATTACAGTAATCCCCACTGCTGTTTGCGTAAGATATAAACCCCAAATTCCCCCTGCCAATGCTAAAGGTAAGGTAAACATAATTACTAAGGGATCGACCAGCGAGTTGTACTGAACTGCCATCACCACGAAAACTAAAAATGCTGCCAGTCCACCTAAAATTGAAAAAGAAGACTGAATTTCCTGGTTGCTTTGAGACGCAGCACTAGGAAGGCGGCTAACCCCTTGAGGAAGTTCAATTTGAGCAAAAATTTGGTCTAACTCGGCTAAAGCCTCTCCTAAGTTGACATTTTCTTCAAGGCTACCAGAGATCAGAAACACCTGTCGTTGATTAATCCGCTGTATTTCCCCTGGTGCTGTTCCTAGTTCAATCTTGGCGATATCTCCCAAACGAACTAAGCGATCGCTTTGACTATCGAACAAGGGAATCTGTTTCAGTTGTTCCTGTTGGCTGATCAAGGCTTCGTCCAGTTCTACTCTGACATCCACCAGACGCTCTCCTCGCTGTAGCTGAGTGGCAACCGAACCAGCGATCGCCGTTTCTAGAGTGGCACCTACCTCCTGAATATTTAAGTTTAGTTCTGCTGCACGTTCGCGGTCTAGTCTGATTTGAATTTCGGGTTGCGGAGGGTCGGCGTCGGGACGGAAGTTGGATAAAGTGGCTTGTTGTTCTAAGGTGTCTAATACCTGTTGTCCTGCCTGTGCCAAAACTTGGGAATCTTCCCCTTGAAGCACTACATCAACCTCTGCTCCCCTTACTGGTGAATTGCTCAAAGTTAAGCCTCGTACTGCCCCAGGAAAGATACGCAGTCGAATATCAACTAAATTAAGCTGGTCAAATTCTTCGGATACACGGCTTATATAGGCTTCTACGTCAGTATCAGGTTTGAGGGTAATGGTGCTAGAACCTCGCAGTAGGTTTTCACTAGTGTTGCCCCCAAACAAAAAACCCCCTGCGGTGGTAAAGACATATTCCGTTTCTGGCTGTGCCAACAAAATCTCGTCTACTTTTTCCATCACTTGGCGGTTGATTTTCAAAGTTGTTCCAGGAGGAAATTGAGCAAACAATCTAGCTTGTCCTGTACTAATGCGCGGTAAAATCTCTTGAGGAACTTGATTAAAAATAAAGATACTGCTGCCCCCCAACAGCAAAAAGGTTAATCCCAGCACAATTAGTCGCTGTTGCACAACTCGTTTAAGAATGATGCCATAGCCTCTAGTAATGGCGAGAAATCGACGATTAAATATCTGCAATAGTCCCCAACGTCCGATGCGGCTAGAACTATTAATAGCCAAGAGGCGAGAAGCCAACATCGGCACCACTGTCAAAGCAATTAACACCGAAGCAGCGATCGCAAAACTAACGGTCAGGACTAATTCATTAAACAGCAGCGAGATAAAGCCGCCAATTAATAAAAAAGGTAAAACCGAAACTAAATTAGTGCTGGTTGATGCTACCAGTGCCGATTCCACTTCTTGACTACTAGCGATGGTACTTTTGATTAACTGTCGAGACGTAAATCCTGTCTTGGCATCTTTGCCTATAGTCATCCCTGCGTTTTCGGCAATATTTTCCAGCATGACAATGGAGTTATCCACCACAATCCCCACGCCGACAGCTAATCCCCCCAAGCTAAAGACATTAAGAGATAAACCAAACAGCTTCATCAGAATAACCGCCGTTAAAGCTGCCAAAGGAATTGCCAAAACCACGATCGCAGTTTGACGCAGAGAACCAAGAAATAACAAAACGGCGATCGCAGCTAGCAAAGTTCCGATTAAACCCGCACTTACTACATTACCAATGGCATTACGGATCAAAATTGATTCGTCAAGAGTGGCAACTAAGACCAGATCACCAGGAATTATCCCTGAGCGCCGCAACTGCTCTAAACGCTGCTTGATGCCTGTAATCACCTCAATGGTGTTTGCGACCGGCTGTTTCTGAATACTGATTTTTACTGCGGGCTGTTGATTAAGATTGACAAAAATCCGCTGATTGGCTTGACCATCAATGACTTGAGCAAAATCCCGTAGGTAAACTCGACGGGGAGTAGACTCTGAATCACTATTAACGCTCAAGGAAAGATTGAGAATTTCTGCTGCATCTTCAAACCGCCCCCTAATCCTGGTCAAGGGTTCACCAAACTCTCCTAAAATTCGTCCCCCAGAAATATCTTGATTGGTTTGGGACAATTCTGTCAGCACGTCATTTAAGCCTATCCCTAAAGCTTGCAGCCGACTAAGATCGATAACCACCCTTACTTCTTCTTCTAAACCCCCAGAAACGTCTGCCACAGCCACCCCTGGGACAACTCCTAATTCTCGTGCCAGTTCTTCATCGGCAAATAGTCGTAACTGTTGAGGTGATAATGATGGTGATGTTAAAGCCAATTCATAAATAGGTGATTGGGAAGGATCAAATTTAAACAGTCTGGGAGATTCAACTGTATCAGGTAAATTAGCCCGCGAGCGATTAAATGCCGCAGTCGCATCGTTGAGAGCGCGATCAATATTTCCTCCAGGCTGAAAATAAAGATCGACACTTACTTGCCCTTCACGAGTTTGAGAGAAAACCTGTTGCACCCCTTCTGTAGCCGCTAATCCCTCTTCCAGAGGTCGCGTCACCTCTTCCACTGCCACTTCAGGAGAAACCCCAGGCACATTTACCCTCAAGCCGATTCTGGGGTAGGTAATTGAGGGCAACAAGTCTACTGGAATATTAAACAGAAAAAATACTCCAATCACAATTATTGCCAGAGTCAGCATCAAAGTACCAATATGCCGCCGCACCGCAACAGCACTAATACTAAGGGAAGTGTCCGCAGTTTTCATAGGAAGAAGCTAAAGATAAATTAGTTTATTGCGCCGATTCTGATAATTCTGAAATAAAGCTCAAGCGAACCTGCTCGCCATCCTCTAACGGGTCACTACTGCGTACTACAATCTCTTCTCCTGCTTCTA
>JBCCDL010000764.1:0-3342 GCA_039030815.1 Cyanobacteria bacterium P01_A01_bin.83
AAAAGCGTCAGCAATTATTTATTGAAATGAACGATTTATTGATTGACAATGCGGTAGTAATTCCTTTAGTTCATCGGGCAGACGTAATGGCTTATAGTAATAGTCTGACGGGTTATGAGCCAACTGCCTGGGATATGCGAACCTGGGATATTATGAACTGGCAACGAGTTGAATAAGGAACGAGGAGCAAGGAACGAGGAATGAGGAATAAAATGAGGAGCAAGGAACGAGGAATGAGGAATAAAGAACGAAGAATGAGGAATGAGGAATAAAGAATTAGATCAAGTTTCAGATTTTGAGTTATCCAAAATTTTAGTGATCCAAATCAACCACTAACTACTAACTACTAACTACTAACTACTAACTACTAACTACTACCAATCAATGTTTCCAACTTAGCTGCACAGTCAAGTAAAGCGCGATCGCAACCTGAACGGGCTAAGAGAGAAACTCCCCAGGGAGCTTGGTCTGCGGTTAGGTAAGGAAGGCTAATTTGCGGGGCGCGGGTCAAGCCTGCGGGGGCAGTTAAGCCCAAAAGACCTGTTCTATATGCTGCCAATTCTGATTGTGGGGTACCCAGAAGCGGTGCTGCCCCTGGGGTAGTAGGTAATAGTAAAACATGATTGACGCTAGGTAAAACATTGCTCTGCCACCAAGTAATAAATTCCTGCGCCATAACTTCTGCCTGTTGTTCATTATCTTTACTCAGGCTTTTACACCACATAAAGCGATCGCGAATTTCTGGAGCTAAATCAGGCTGCTGTAGTTCAATCCAGTCACCATGAATGCGCCAAATTTCTCGCCCCTGTAAAATACGAAAAGCTTTACTGGCAAGGGTTAACTGTTCACTAGTTATTTCTACATTCTGAAGCGAATCAAAGTGATTGCCTAAGGTTGCTAACCATGGCTGATAAGCCTCTGTCCAAGAATCTATTCCCGCAATGTTGCCAATGACAAGCTGGGATAAGTTATGTTTGATACTTGAAGGTAACAGTATAGTGGCGACTTGATTGAGAGTATTGAGATCGCGAGTTAACCAACCTACGGTGTCGAATCTGGGGGATAAAGGTACTATCTGTTCACAGTTAACTGCTCCATGACTAGGGCGAAAGCCATAAATACCGTTATAGCTGGCAGGGACACGAATTGAGCCTCCAGTATCAGTCCCTAAACCAATGTCAATACTTTGATTTGCTACCGCTACTGCTGAACCACTGCTAGAACCTCCTGGCAATCTCTGTGGTGCTTTAGGGTTAACTGGTGTCCCATAGTGTTTGTTAACTCCTTCCAAACTATAAGCTAGTTCATCTGTCAGGGTTTTGCCGATTAAAGTAGCTCCTGCATCTAGCAAAGCAGAAACGCTGGGGGCAGTTACCTTGGGTATGAAGTGACTGCTCAACCAATCAGGATTACCTGCGGTGGTGGGCATATCTGCGATGTGAAATAAATCTTTAACTCCTAAACGTAAATTGCTCAAGCTCCCTGAAATTTTGTTTTCTACACGAGCGAGATAGATAAACTCAGGATTTTTAGAGGTCATTTATTTAATTATTTTAAATAATTATTTTAAAGATGCATTGCCTGCTTGGCTGCTAAATTAGGCTAGCCTTAATGATGTTTAGATAATAACTAAAAAAGAATTTTATTGAGTGGGCAATTTTGCTAATGGTTGACCCAAAAGCGATCGCTAATCTGATTTAACTGTCATTCCAGGCTTACAATCAAAGTTTTAAATAACAAGATCTAGAGATAAGCGATCTCCAATCATGGTTACTCGATTAAAAAGTCAAGTTTAATTCAAATACAATACTATTAACATAACTCAATAGTTTCCCAATCCCCCTTCTTTTTCTTATAGTCATCCAAAATATCTTTAGTGGGGGCAAAGTCTAGGATGTGTGTGTATTCAATCCCAGAAATTTCTTTGAGAAAATACTCTCAATCCTTTCGCTTGGCAAAACCTGCCAACTGGGAAACATTATTTAATCTTGTATCAATAATTCGCTTTACGCCAGCCTTAGATATCAGAGTAAAAAATTCTTGTGCTGTTTTCTTAGTAAATCCAATAGTATATAAATTAGTAATATTTGGCGGCTGACTCTGATTCATAATCATTGTTTGTTATAAGCAATCTTATTTTCTTGAAGTAAATATGCTCTTTCGAGAAATTCTTCTTGGGAAACAAATAATGTTGTATTAAGCTGTACTGCGTTAAATAAATCAAGCTGTAATACTTCTGGTATTTTTAATCGATTATTCTGCAAATCAAATCCATGTAAATCGAGTAACCTATCTTCAAGTTGTTGCTGAAATTCTATAGTCTTATTATCAATAATATGATTTATTTTAATATCTAATTTTCGTAAATACTTGCAAATCAAAATAGTGCGATGACAAGATAGAGGGTCTTTTTCAGAACACATTAAAGCAATACAGTAGGAATCAACTCCTGTAAGTATACGTTCAATTTCAGTCTTGAATGAATCGGAACTAGCAATTTTACTATAAATTACTTTTCCTTGAATATAGCAGCTTAAATCCTTTGGTCTAGCTCCTAATTCATTACCTAGAAATACATATTTAATTTTGGCTTTTAATAGCTCAAACTTTAGCAAATCTCGATTAAAGTGAGGTAAATAATTACTATAAGGATGAGAACGCACATCGGCGATCGCATTAATTTTATATTTAACTAGTAAATTAATAAAATCTTCAATAGTAAGATTAGAATGTCCCACCGTAAATAAGGTTTTACCCATAGACTAGCTTAAATATTACTAGTCTATGTTACTGTCAATTTTATTGATCGTCTTTAGGGTAACTGAATTATAATCCTGCTGTGGTTTGGGCAAATAAACTGGCAAAGTCACTCGTTACTAACGCATCTTTTGCATCTTCTGGTTTAGAAATGACATCAAAAGCTTTGTTACGGGCATTGGGTTCGCCAAGAGCATTAACGACCAAAGTTGCGACATCATCTCTAGGAATTACAGTGGGAATGCCATCAGGAGGATTGATCGATAGTAAGTCATCTTTTCCCACTAATAATTCTCTAACTCCTCCTGGTTCATTTAGTAAACCACCTGCACGGATGATAGTGTAGTCAACTCCCGAATCAATTAGATACTGTTCTGCCTTACGTTTCCAGACTAAAATATTGCCGTTTCCCATCCGATTGAGAACATGGTCAGATTTAGTACCACCCATTGAACCGACCAGAACAATATGTTCTACTCCTGCTTGTTTGGCAGCATCAATTTGGTTTACCTGACCGTGATAATCTACCTTTTCTGGCATACCTTCTGGGTTGTAAGCAAATTCTGGCGGTTTTCCCTCCGAAGG
>JBCCDL010000765.1:0-3339 GCA_039030815.1 Cyanobacteria bacterium P01_A01_bin.83
ACAAGTAGAAGGGGTAAGGGCGACGGGGGCAAGTAAGATACAGGAAGTCATCTTTGGCATTATTCCTCAAGTAATTCCCCTATGGACTTCTTTTGCTTTATATCGTTTTGAATCTAATGTGCGTGCTGCTTCGGTATTGGGTATTGTTGGTGCGGGAGGAATTGGTGTATCTCTCTATCAAAGTTTTCAATCGTTTGACTATGGTAAAGTTTGTGCTATTTTGATTATTTTGATTTTGGCAACTACTATTATTGATACGATTTCAGCAAAGTTGCGTAATTGGCTAGTTTAATTAATGGACAATGAACAATTAATAATTGACAATGCGGTGATCAATGAGGTTGGAAAGGGTACGGGCGATCTGTAATATTCAACAAATCAGGCGGTTCTCTGTCTGACAAATAGTGAAAATATGGGTAGAATCAATTAAGCAACATATATTAGTAATTAAATACTAAGTGATAGCTTTAATAGCCTTTAAAGATATTAAACATGGATTTATCATCTGCATCAGACATAATTAACTTGTTGTCAGGAATGGGAGTAGCTGGCGTTGTCGGTAATTTAGCAACAGATTCGGTTAAGCGACTGTGGAAGAAAATTTGCGATCGTCTGCAATACGATTCTGATGCCAGAGATTTGATTGATCGAGTAGAGCAAAATAAATCTGATAGATATCTTAAAATGCTAATTCCCTGTTTGGAAGAGGCGATGGAAGATAGAGAATTTGCAGCAGAAATTGAAGAAATAGCTAAAGAAGTTATAAGAGACAAAAGTACTAACATTGAATTTAAAGAATTCATAGCAAAAGATCGAAGTGTAGTAGTTGGAAGTAATACTGGAGGCATTAACATAAACACAAAAAAGTAGTATTGCAGACTGAAGCATCAGATCGATTAAAACAAGATAAGTCGATTTGTTTTTATCTAGGGGCAATAGCTCCCGATCTTCCTGAATGGGTAGATAGAGAAAAAGAATATAATCTTTTGCAAACTTGGTTATATAATTCTGATATTTATACGGTTGGAATACAAGGCTTAGGAGGTTCGGGAAAATCTTCTATATCAGGATGCTTGTATCGCAATACTAATTTCAAATATAAATTTTGGGTTGATTTTGAGCAAAAAGCAGAACTAGATTTTGCTTTTTTCGCCGAAAGAATAATAAAAGAATTGAACGGTAATATTACTCAGTCAGGAAATATTACTTTACTAGTTAATGATTTACTTTCTATTCTTAAAGAAAAACGTTGTTTATTAGTAGCGGATAATATTGAAACTCTACTCAACGATAAAAGATATTGGCAAGAAGAAGGATATAAGCAGTTTTTTGGTGGATGGCTAAAACAAAAGCCGAATAGCACCTTACTAATTACCACAAGAGATAAGCCAAAATCTTTTAACAATATTTCTACTTGGTTTAACTTGCAAGGAATGAGTATAGAAGAAGGAGTAATTTTATTACAACGATTAAATATAAAAGGGTCGCAATCGGAACTAAAAAAATTCGTAGAATATGTAGATGGGCATCCTTTGACTCTAAAATTGGTGGCAAGTTATTTGAATGAATATTACAATTGCCAGTTGGACGAGATACAGAAATTAAAGCTCAATCAGTTTGATTTGGCTTTTGAAAAAGCTGAGGGAGAACATAGAAACGTACAAAATGCTCGTTTAGCATGGATAATTCAACAGCATTTTGCAAAACTATCAAAAAAACAGAAGAAATTTTTGATTGACTTAAGTATTTATCGATTACCTTTTGATCGTGAAGCAGCAAGTTATATATGGAATAGCTCAGAAAAAAATATAGCTGAAGTTCAACATGAATTGAAAAATATTGTTCATTGTTCTCTGATATTGCAAACATTTAATCAAAAATATCAATTCCAGCCTTTAGTAAAAGAATACATATATCAGCAGAAAGAAAATTCAGATAAAGCACATCAAAATGCTGCTAAATATTACCAAAATCATTTTATAAATAGTGATTTATGGTGTGACTTAAAAGATGTATTAGGATATGTAGAGTTTATACATCACAGTTGTGAAATTCAAAACTATGAATTGGCTCTTTCTGCATTTACCAGAATTTATAGATTTTTAGAATCTAATGGCTACAGTTCAACAATTATTGAAACCTGTCAAAAATTTCTATCTATAGATAGTTCACAAGGAAAATGGATATTAGCAACTATTTTAATGTATTTGGGTCAAACTTTCAGAACTACTGGTAAATATCAGCAATCTATCGAATGTTTAAATAAGGCAAAAAATATATATGCGGAATTAAAGGATATAGAATCAACTTTCAGAATTAATATTCCGCTAGGATATAGCTATATTGGAATGGGTCAATATGAAACAGCTATTTCTTTATTTAAGGAATGTTTATCTATTCCGTTGATAACTGTAGAAACAACGGTAAGATGTCAGGAAGGAATTGCAACAGTTTATTCATTAGTTGGCGACTTTCTTGAAGCTATTAAGTATTATTCAAAATGCTTGTCATTTATCGAACAAATTGAAGATAAAGAGTTTGCATCTGGTATTTATGGAAATTTGGGGTCTGCATACATAGATATTGGAGAATACGATCGTGCAATAGACTGCATAGGCAAGCACTTAAAGTATGCTAAGAATAAAAAAAATTTAATTCACCAGAGAACAGCTTTGATGAATTTGGGGACTGCTTATTCGCATATAGGCAAATACGAACAAGCAATTAATTATGTTCGAGAATCAATAGAAATATCGGATAATATTCAAAACTTATCTTCAAAGTCAGAATCTCTAATTTCTTTGGCGTGTTTATATGTAAATACTAAACAATACAATGAAGCAATTAAATACTCAGAAGAATCTTTGAAAATTGCTCGTAAGTTTCATAATTTACCAGATCAAGGATTATCTTTACTTAATTTGGGAGCAGCATACGGTGGTCAAAAAAAATTTGAAATAGCGATAGAAAAGCTTAATGATTCGTTATCTATCGCTAAAGACATAGGTAACGTCAAACTAGAAGCCGATTGTCTATTTAATAAAGGAATTGTTTTAAGTGAGTCATTAAAAATATCCGAATCCATAGCAGCTTACAACAATGCCAAAAATTTATACAAAAAGATGCAATTGCACCAAAAAGCAGAATTGTGTAACTTTCAAATTAATATTCTAAATATATTGATAAGTAGAGAGTAAGGCGATCGCATCATCTCTTCACTACCTAAAAACTATAATTAGAGTAATCCTATACCAAATCCGCATTCAACATGACTTTCGCAATACTGAGCGATAATTTTCCTTTAGAACTCGAAGTAAATCGCGCTACTCCCATACAAAA
>JBCCDL010000766.1:0-3330 GCA_039030815.1 Cyanobacteria bacterium P01_A01_bin.83
AGCTTTCACAGCCGTTCAACTTATTGCTTTTATAGCTGTTTAACTTATAACTTTCTCATGTAAATTATCGGTAAAGCTTTATTGGTTTTAACTAAAAAAAGTATTAAGTTTACAATTTGAATAGCTGTTCAGAAGGCTATTTTAAATAGATGTTTGATCTGCACATAATATTTCAAAACATAACATTTTAAAACACATAAAAAAACAATTATATTATGGCTGTAAACGCAGAATCTATGGTGAGAATCTTGATCGTTACAAACTAATTTTTCCTGAAAAAAGAAAATGTTATGTTCTGCCACAGTTAGCTTGCTCTAGCATTATAACTGTGATATTGCCAATTACGCCGATTAACTCTGCTTCAGCTTAAAAAAAATCTTCCAAATTATAAATTTCGCGTCCATTGACGCTTACTTGCATAGGATCTGTAATAATTACATCGTTACCACTTCCACCAATAACAGTATCATTGAAAGAGCTTTCAATAAGAATATCTACAGTACCCCCTACAATAAAAGAGGTTTCTGGTACAGTCAACAGATTGGAAGTTTTTGGCTTATGTAAATTTTTAACCTGTAGTTTAGACATTAATTCTCTCCCAGATAAATCTAACTTATGATGTTACCGAACGCACAATGATGTACAAGGCATTATTTTTACATCTCAGATTGTGTTGAGTAGCTTTTGTTTGCAGACAAATAAGATAGCGGCAACGATACTCTATTATTACTGAGTAACATCATATTTGTTATCAAATTAGATCAGCGCTGCATTAGTTAGACCCTGAAGGTTAATAGTCGAACATCTAAGTTTAGAAACATAAATTTATCTGTTCAACAGACACATTTCAGAAACATACAACGCTAACAAACAGCTAATAAACAAAACTAGACTTGATATGACTTTTCTTAGGATTGTATTGTTGCTAGTCACCAATCAACACATCATCACCCGAACCACCAAATAATGAATCGTTTCCTAAACCTCCGACAATTGTATCGTTACCTGGTCCAGTCAGAACGGTGTCATTTCCAGCACCAGCATACACAATATCTTTAAACGAGTTATTAATCGTTACTGTACTCCCCCCTACGACAAGAGATGTTTCTTGTGCAGTCAGAGAATTAAAGGTTTTTGGTTTTCGTAAGTCTTGTACTTGTAAATCGGACATTAATTTTCTCTTCACGAGTTGAATTGTACTTAATATGGCTTAGGAAGCTCTAATTACGATATCTCCCAAATTGCTACTAATTAGGTCGCTTCCATCACCATCAAAAACTAAGTCTCTACGACCGTCATTAGCCAAAACTATATCTTGACCCGCGCCACCAGATATTACATCGTCAAAACGATTTTGCAAAAAACTAAGTCTTGCTGCGTCGCTACTGTAACCGCCTATAACAAGTGATGTTTCATGAATAGTCAATGAATTAGAAGTTGTTGGTTTTGGCAAATCTTTAATGTGTAAATCAGACATTAATTTTCTCTCAATAGATGGAATTTGATATGGCTTATGCTTTGAACTGATTCTTTTTTAGTTACCGATGAGTACATCATCTCCAGGAGTGCCGATGATTACGTTGTTCGCTTTTGGCTTACCACCTTTGGGAGATTTATGAGGTTTAGAATTGGTTTTCTTAAAGTTAAATTCGCTTGGAAAAGAAGGCGAAGCTTCGATATCACTAAGATCTTCTAAAATAACATCATTAAGAAGTGATTCTGAAAAATTCATTCCAGCAAAAGCAAACCCACCCACGATACAAGAGGTTTCTTCTTTAGTTAGAGAATTAGTAGACCTAGAATAAGACAAATTTTGCAGCTTTAGATTAGACATTGATTTTCTTCCAATTACAAAGTATTTATTTGATTCTTTTCTTTGGCTCTTAAATGAACAGTTAACAGCCAATTTCATACCAGAAATTAGCAACGTAGTGTAATAGACAATCAAACTTGGTTTAGCTTATTCTCGAATCAAATTTTCTTTAATCACCAATTAACACATCATTACCCAATCCGCCAAATATAATGTCGCTACCCGAACCGCCAAATACGATGTCGTTACCTGAGCCGCCAGATATTATGTCGTTACCCGAACCGCCATCAAACATGTCATCAAAATGGTCAAGTATATCTTGATAAGAAGAACTTCCGCCTATAACAAGTGAGCTTTCCTCCGTGGTTAAAAGATTGGTAGTTTTTGAATTAGATAAGTTTTGCAGTTTTAAATTAAACATCAGTTTTCTCTAGATTAAAGATAGCTTGACGTTGCCAAATCGAAGTCTAGTTTCTTAACTGATTCTTAAACAAATTATTAAGAGTCGAGTAAGCTTCACCATCAATGGTTGAATTTCGTACTTAAGATCAGCAACGCCATCAATTGATATAGTTTATTCGGCGAGTGCTTGTTCTCTAGTCGCCGAAAATTATGTCATTACCTGAGCCGCCAAGTAAAATATCGCTTCCCGAACCACCACGGATGACATCATTGCCAGAACCGCCGCTAAGGAAATCATTGCCAAAAACACCATCGATTATGTCATTGCCCGAACCGCCAAAGATTACGTCGTCAAATGAGGCATAACCACCTACAACTGATGTAGTTTCTTCTATAGTCAAAGAATTAGTAGTTTCTGAATTTGATAAGTTTTGTAGTTTTAGATTAGACATTGGTTTTCTCCCAAATAGATTAAAATTAAGGAACTAAAAGTTGGATAATAAATCAAATAAAAACTGATAAATTCGACTTTTTTAAAGATAAATTTAAGTCAGCCACTCGATTTATTGTTGCATGTTTATTGTAGATAAGTTATCCACGAAACATAATTTACTTGAAAAAAGCCAAACTAAATATATATTATTGATCTATTTAGTTTGACTAAACATAGGCTCAAACTTGTTTTTTTAGAAAACTCTCTTAGTACTTCTAGCTAATACTGACGCTTCCTGGATCGGTAATTATGCTTCCAGTAACTATGCCACCTGAACTATCAACGCTATCATTAAAAGATCCTTCAATGACCCTTTCTGTGTTGTTAAAGACGCTTTCATCGTCATTACTACCGAAAATAGAGAATCCGCCAATAACATGCTTTGTTTCTTTATCAGTTAAAGTTTGAGATGGGGAAGAGTTTAGTTTTCCTAGCTCAAGATTAGACATTGTTTACTCCTAAAACTAAATTTGTTTTAATCTATCAATGAAAAAGTAAGCCTTGATAATGGACTTATTTAATCTACTATATTTTTAAAATATATAAGAAATAATTTCAAGTTTTTTTGAAATATTTTTTGCCATAAATAAAGTATATTATGTCTTAATAAATTAAAATTAAT
>JBCCDL010000767.1:0-3317 GCA_039030815.1 Cyanobacteria bacterium P01_A01_bin.83
ACGGCGACGGTATTATTAGTTGTTTCTAGTGTTGGTCATCTGCATCATTTGGGTTTGCCTACCGTTCCAATTTTGAGCAATATTTGGCTTCACTTTGCCTTAGCTAGTTTGGCTTTATTAATTCCTGGGCGATCGCTTATTGTAGATGGATGGGGTAGTCTGGTACAGGGCATGCCTAATATGAATACCCTGGTAGGTTTGGGGACAGTAAGTGCCTATTTAGCAAGCTGTTGGGCTTTATTTTTTCCTAGCTTTGGTTGGGAATGTTTTTTTGATGAGCCAGTGATGTTATTGGGCTTTATTTTACTAGGGCGGACTCTAGAGGGGAAAGCTCGTAACCGTGCTTCTGCTGCTTTGGAGCATTTGGTGAGATTACAGCCTCCTATTGCCCGTTTAATTGGCAAACAAGCTAATGCTGAGACAATTCAAATTCCTGTTGAACAAGTCAAGCATGGAGAATGGTTACGCATTTTACCAGGAGAGAAAATTCCTGTAGATGGCAAGATAGTTACGGGAGAAACCACTATTGATGAGTCAATGCTGACGGGAGAATCGGTAGCAGTTGCTAAAACCACCTCAGATGTGGTGCGTGCAGGCACAATAAATCAGTCAGGAGTAATTACCGTTGAAGTTATTAGTATTGGTCAAGACACTACTTTGGCTAGGATTATTCATTTGGTAGAAGACGCTCAAACTCGCAAAGCACCTGTTCAAAAACTAGCCGATACCATTGCAGGTTACTTTGCCTATGGAGTCATGGCGATCGCAACTATAACTTTTTGTTTCTGGTATTTTATTGGTACTAACCTGTGGGATTTTGTCTTAGTTGATACTTCTACTTCTACTTCGATAGCGATGGGAGAAACAGTGAGCGCCACTTCCCCTCTGTTATTAAGTTTAAAATTAGCGATCGCTGTATTAGTAATTGCTTGCCCTTGTGCCCTCGGTTTGGCAACCCCGACAGCTATTTTGGTGGGTACAAGTATCGGCGCAGAATCGGGTATTTTGATTAAGGGTGGTGATGTTTTAGAGAAAGTACATCAGCTAGATACGGTAGTTTTTGATAAAACAGGTACCCTTACTAGTGGTAAGCCGCAAGTTGTTGAATGCCTTGCTTTAGCAGATATTTCATCTTCAAAGTTATTACAAATAGCGGCATCTATTGAAAGCGGTAGTAATCATCCCCTAGCCCAAGCAGTTACCACCGCCGCCCAGTCACAGAATCTTGAACTACTAGCAACTACTGATCCCAAGACAGCATTGGGTCGAGGAATGTCGGCAACAGTGGCTGGTCAACAAGTCTACCTAGGCAATCAAGAGTGGTTAACTAGCCAAGGAATTACTATTTCTGAACATCATGAATTGAAAGCTCAATTTTTGGCTCAATCAGGCAAAACCATTGTTTATTTAGCTCAGTCAGGCATTTTACAGGGTTTCATTGTCATTGAAGATGTTCTTCGTCCTGATGCTGTATCTACCGTTAGTCAATTACAAGACATGGGACTAGATATCGCTCTCCTTACAGGCGATCGCTCGGAAGTGGCTCAGGCGATCGCTCAAAAGCTTAAAATTACTCAGGTTTTCTCACAAATACTACCAGAAGAAAAAACTCAGATCATTCAATCTCTACAGCAAAAGCATAAAACAGTAGCAATGATCGGCGATGGAATTAATGATGCTCCTGCCTTAGCACAGGCAGATGTCGGCATTTCTTTACAGGGCGGTACGGATGTGGCAATCTCAACCGCGGATATTGTCCTGATGCAGAGTCAACTTCAAGATGTGATCAAATCCATCGAATTAAGTCGTGCTACGGTTGACAAAATCAAGCAGAATATAGCTTGGGCGCTAGTATACAATGTATTTGCTATTCCCATCGCCGCTGGAGCTTTGTTACCGCAATTTGGCATATTCTTGTCTCCAGTATTGGCAGCAGCAGCTATGGCTTCTAGCTCATTGATTGTAGTGACAAATTCTTTATTGTTAAATTATCAGGTTACTAAGTAGATACCTATTTAAAACGATATAGTTTTCTTACGGTATCTGACATGATGCTTGTTTAACCCATTTCATTATTGCGTTGTGACAAATTTCAGATACGAACGCTCGATTGCTGAGTGGCTTCCATTTAATGTTTCTTCGGATGTTTATACTGTCTACATGCCATGTCAGAACTTAATTTCTTCAACGTAAGACATTAGACAGGAATTTTTGACTTTATCTGATTTATTTACCCCCAGTCATAACATCAATCAAATGACGGCTGAATTTACGACAAAGATAAATTTGCTTGTGTTTTTGCCGATCATTTTCATAGATTACGTGGTGTGCAACTTTCTACGAACGAATAAGACTTGGAGCAGATTTCAAGTCAATTCGCTTTTCTCAAACCCAATGAAATCAACGATTCAGAAAAAGTTGCACAGAGGGTTAGATTCATATTCTGGACATTGCATCATGATCATAATTTTAATCATGCAACGTCCAGAATTTTATTATTTGGGATAGATTTTATTTGAACTTGGTTAAGGATAAAAGCAATACTTGGCATTTACCCTCTAAATGTCTCAAGTAAGCAATTTAATTTGCTTATCTATTGCCCAGCACAGGGATTATCTTCACTCGCGCAAGGATTAACTCCTGCACAGGGGTTAGCTTCTCCAGCACAAGGGTTAACTTCTGTGGATTCTCCAGCACCATCGACTTCTCCAGCATCTGGAGTAGCGCAAGAGGTGACTAAACCAAGACTTAAAACTGAAGCAGCAAATAGAGTTCCTAAATATTTAACTTTCATATGTTTCTCCTAAGGAAAATCTAACGTTTTAATTATTTTTATTGAAGCAAATTATTTATTGCCATCATTCACATGCTCAATTTAACTAAAGAGACGAAAATTTTTTGATAAGGTGTTTGGCAAATTAAGCTAGTTTGACTATAACTTTAATATATAGTTGCAAATTTGACATAGATTTTTTAGACGATCAAGAGTTTTGTATCCAAAAATACAGTCTTTTTTAAGTATTTCTTCCTTTAAATTTACTTGAGCCTTTGGCATCATAATTGAGAATAGGAGACTCAAATAATAAATTTATGGAACTAATTCAACAGTTAACTCAAGGTCTGCAAGTTGATGAAGCACAGGCAAAAGGCGGTGCTGGACTAATCTTTAAAATGGCACAAGAGCAATTAGGAGATAATGAATTTGCTCAAGTGGCAAGCGCTATTCCTGGCATCAGCAATTTAATTGGAGAGGCTCCTGCTGGGGGAAAAGGAATTGCTGGTGCAGTTGGTAGTTTGGCGGGTGCTATTGGCGGTGG
>JBCCDL010000768.1:0-3312 GCA_039030815.1 Cyanobacteria bacterium P01_A01_bin.83
CTAGTTTTAATTTTCGATTAATTAATACTGCCAATTTTTGCTTTGTTACGTAAAATTAAGTGTATTTTCTCGCAGACATCATATAGTGGTTGTGGCATATTTAATGAGGGAGTTAATAATTTACTTTGAATGCGATCGCTATCCCAACGTGAATTATTGGGTTCATCAAATTTAGAGTAGCTAGACTTCCAAGATAGCAAACAGCCATAGCTGAAACTATTACGTCCCGCAATGAAGAATCAGTCCAATAGTCCGAACAAACCTCTAGGTCAAATTTTAATTGAAGCAGGGCTTATTTCTATTAACCAAATTGAAATAGCTCTAAGAGAGCAGAAAGATAGAGATTTGAGAATTGGCGAAATCTTGGTAGCTCATGGCTGGATAAAGCAAGAAACCGTCGATTTTTTTGCCGAACAATGGCAGCAGCTCTTATTAGAGCCAAATAAACAACCTTTGGTTTACTATTTTCAACAAGCCTCGTTGGTTAACACAGAGCAAATAAAAGCAATAATGAGGCTACAAAAGCTTAAGCACAAAAAAGCTAGATTTCATCACCTAGCAGTTGAGCAGGGGTGTCTAAAGCAAAAAACGGTCGATTTTTTTCTGGCATATCTGTTTAAGATTCACGACCCGAAATCAGTGTCCATCGCTAAACCTTATGAAGTTCTCAAAAGCTACTCTAAAGGCATCTACAATTTTGCCAAAATCGATCTTCAAAAAGCTCCCATGATGGCGGTTAGTTTAAGAGGAGTTATTCTAGATGGTTCTAATTTGAGCAGCATTGACCTCAGTAAGGCAAATTTGAGCCAATCTAGCTTGGTTAGAGTTAATTTAAACTTGGCGAATCTCACTAAAACAATTTTAACTGAGGCTAATCTGAGTCATTCTTTTTTAATTCAAGCCGATCTCAGGGAAGCTCATTTAGAAAAGGTTAATTTTAGCTCTGCTATTTTAAGGCAGGTCAATTTAACCTCCAGCTATCTAGCTCAAGCAAATTTTGCGGGAGCAGATTTAACGAAAGCTACTCTTCCTTTAGACTTTCCTTACGAAGTCTATTACGATCAAAATACAATTTTTGACCATGACTTTGATCCCCAATTAAGAGGATGGACAAAAGTTAATTAAATAATTTTGCTAAACAATTTATTTTATTTTATTTTATTTTAAACTCCTGAAACTTTCATCAATTCCTTAACAGTAGAGCAATAGTTTTGCATGCCAAAACTAGCGGGAGTCACAGGATTGTGATATACAAAATGGCGATAATCGAGGGAGAAACGGCTCCAGGAATCCATTTGGATACGAAAGATTTTGATAAAGATATTGGTTAGCCAAGTATAGAGGGGAATCCGCAAATATACTTTTTTCTGGAAATAGTTGGTGATTTCGGCGATCGCTCGATCTACGGAAATGGCAGGATTACCTAATACCAAGCAGTCTACTTCTTGACTACCTGGCTCTTTTTGGGGTGCATAATCGGGATGTTCTACTAAATAGGTAATTACTGCGGCGATATCTCTAGCGTGGATAAAATGAAAGCTCCCTTCAAGACTGAACCAGCGAATCAGACCAATCCATTTAGTAACGTCGGTAATACCCGCACTTAAATGAGAATAGGGCTTATTTTGCTCTCCACCAAACACCAGCGTCGGAAATACGGCAATAATTTTATCGGCGATCGCTTGCTTAGAAAGTTGCGAAAAGCATTGATATTTGGTACGAATATAGTCATGCCCAAACTGACTGGCTGGTAATAATAAACGGTTATTGCGGTCTAAGATACTGGCGGTAGAAAAATAAATTACCCGTTCACAGATTTTAGGATTGAGCAGGTTAATCAATGCCAAAGTTTTGACTACGTTAATATCATAAGTTTCGGCTTGACCACCCCAAGCAGTTGCTGCCAGAATCGCGGTATTGATATCTTTGAGCAGTAAATCACTATATTCTTCAATCCTAGACATATCCCCTACTAAAAGATGAATCCCTGGGCGTGAGCGATAATCGAACCGCAGTTTATCGGGATTTCTAACCAGCAAATATAGTTCGTGATTGGTATTATTAATCAAGGCTTCGGTCATATAGTGACCAATACAACCACTCGCGCCAGTAATAAAAATCCGTTTCATAGAGCAAGTCTTTAGGGAAAATCTAATCTTAAGCTAGGTTTAATTCCTAATTAGGGTACTTTACTATCTGTTTTTTGCAAAGAAATTTTCTCGGTTATTTTTGCTCTCATCACATGAAGAGCAAGTGATGTATCGTTATTTATTCGCTAGTGAAAATGCGCCACATAACAAACAAGGTTATTCCTAAGTAGCCACACACTGCTAACCAATCTAAGTCGTTACTAGTAATCATGTTTAGTTAATGCTTTTGTAATTCTTAGTTGATGATTATCCTATATCTGCTGCTTTGTAGGGTTGATTAAATTTACAGTCTACTAATTAATTTATGAGGTGGGCAATGCCCACCCTACTTAATTCTGTGTCTTACTACTATGGCACCTCAGCATCTACATACTTTAAGATATCGGGATTGTTTTTGTCTGTTTCATAGACATAGCCGAGATTGATAGCGATTCTTCTTCTCAAACCAAGAGTAGGATAAAGTGGACTTTCTAATTCCTCCGTGGCGTAAAAATCAGCCGATTTAACCAGTTTTAATGCTACCTCCTGGGATAAATTTTTACCAAAGACGTTCAAAACTTTAGTAGCACAATCACTTTTAAAAGCATTCTCTAGCTCTGCATAACGCTGTTCATATGCTAGTAAAATCACATCCAAACAAGCGGCATAATCAAAGGTATTATTGAAGTCAAAAGCAAATTCTTGGGTTTGGTTATCGGTAGTATTTTGGTTACTTTGAGCCTGTAGATGTACTATTGGTTCAACTGTGGTTTGGGCATTGACAATCGGCAATAGCACTGATTGCACAGCTATGCTGACTCCTATGGTTGAAGATAATTGTAAAAGCTGCTTCATTTTTTTAGCAAAATATCTATAGTTCTGAATTATTTTTGTAACAATTATAATTTTGATTGAGTATTTATACTAGCTTAGATTTGTGATTACACAAATTTGAGCAGCGATTGTCGATTTTTCCTGTAGGATTAAGGACTGTACAGCCTTGAATCATAGGTGGTAAAGAAGACTGATGGATTCAAGTCACCTTTGTACCGACCCGTCTTGGGGAAAGAGTATTCTGGGGCAAGTAGCCAAAATAAAGAGCTAGCAATAGCAAACTCTGTCTAGAGGTATATCTGAAATTTTAAGGTTTAGTTTATATTTACGGTAATGTCTGAAAAATCAG
>JBCCDL010000769.1:0-3310 GCA_039030815.1 Cyanobacteria bacterium P01_A01_bin.83
AAATTTGATTAAACTAAGATTGATATTGTTGGAATCAGAATCATCATTTAACTGAATAATTTTTTGCCCGTTTTTATTAGTAATGACCGGGGTTAAACCATCGACAAAATCTTGTATTTGATAGACCACACTTCTTTTACTGTAAATATCGAGCAGCGCTGCCTTAGATTGAGCAAGATCAAGTTTAATCTGTTTAAAAAATTGATCTTTAGCTTGATTTGCTTCGGCGATCGCCTTTTTACTAGCTTCTTTAAAGTTAACCTGAGATAAGCTAGCTAACTCTTGTTGTTCCTGTACCAGCTTTTGGTCTAACTCCTGCTGTTGTTGGAACAGCAAAGGCTCAACTGGTTCGGCTGTCCTGACTACCTTGACGGTAATTCTTTTTGCCAAAATATTTTCTGGCTGGCGTTTAACTACGTTGCCCAGAATCTTAGCAAAGCGTTCTTGTTTCTTTTGCTGTCTGGGGTCTACTTGCTCCAGTTCGGTATACCAAGGCTGGAGATAGAGAGGAATAACTGACCATTTTTGCTCTTCTGGTAGAGTTTTTAACCAAGCCTCCATGGTGTCAAGGTTAGCATCGGCAGCTTTTGCTGCTTCTGGTTCTTGTTTAGGGTCGGGAGTATCTACCAGTAAGTATAGTTGGGAGATATAGAGAAGATCTAGCTTGTGGATAAACTCTTTGACCCTGGGAGTCAAACCCTGCTGGCTATCCACCGCCACCATCAACAGATCACAATCCACCACCTCCCAATACTCTTTGTCAACTTTGCGATCGCTATTCACCCTCACAGTAAAGACCAACTCCGCCACCTTTGATCCTGTTCTAGGACAGGCAAGGGTAATAATATCTCCAGAATTGAGGGGCTGGTTATCCTTCACTCGTTTGGCGTTAACAAAAGTCCCGTTAGTACTCTGATTATCCTCGATGTCCCATTGAGTCTTACCTGCTGTTGACAACGAGCGAATTACAGCATGATTCCAAGAAACCCCCTGATAGAGCTTATTATCAATAGCAATATCTGCCTCAGGCGATCGACCAATGGTATACTCCCTCTCGGGACTCAACTCAATATACTGCTGCAAACCTGTCGAGTTAGACAGATTTTGCCGTAATTTAAGGCTGGCACATTCTTGGGGTGCGACTTGTTGAGGAGTGTTGGGCAAGTCGTCAAACTTAAGCTCAAAAAACCCCTTGAGTTCTTTTTGAGCATTAATCAGATCGAAAGTAGCCTGAGCTAGCTTTGGCTCATCGCTGACAATCTGAAGCGTAAGTTTCTTATGGCTCAGAGTTTTGTATAATTGCGCCAATTGACGGTAAATATCCGCAATATCTTCTCTTTCTTGAGCTTTTGTAGCTAAAAATGACTGAAGACTTTCTATAGTTTGGCTTAACTTATCCGCTTTGGGTGGCATTTTTAAAGGCTATTCATAAACAAAACATTGAACTGTCAGGAGTTGGGTAATGGGCATTGGTGACAAGTTAAGGGTCTACGTTTAGGGTCAACTAGTTTTTAAGTAGCGAGTAGCGAGTAGCGAGTAACAAGTAGCGAGTTTCAAGCTAATATTAATGCGATCCAAGCCTAAACCCCTCTTGATGTTCGCTCTATATATAGTGTTATTAATTAGTTTAAAACACCTATTATGGTAGTTGACTAATTCGTTTTTTGATTAACTTGTCACCATTGGCTAAAAGCTAATAGCTTTTAGCTACGAACAAAACACTTTTTAGCTTCGTACCTTAAATTGACAACGTCCGTTAATTTGAGTCAAAAATAGACCTCAGATCATCGAGAATGCCAAATACAGAACTAACGCCAACGTTGGTTAATTGAACCCCATCAGTTAGAGTGTCTTTAGCGGTATCGGCTGTATCGCTAGTGGTATCTACCAAGTCGGCAACACGATTGAGGGCATCTTTTAGCTCGTTGGCTTTATCGACCAAATCTTCAAAGATGTCTTCGTGTTTATCACTCAAGTCTTTTAGGGTCTCTTCAGCAGAATTTTCGGTGTCCTCTGCTTTTTCTTTGGCTTTAGCAGTTAATTCGGTTTGAACCGTTTCCAAATGATCCGAGAGATTGTCTAATAATTCCGTTAATTTGCTGGTGGCATCATCAGCGATCGCATTTTGGGTATCCGAGGATTGCTCGTCAATTTCTGACTCGCAATCGGCGATCGCATCACCAACTTCATTTTCTAGATTATCTTCAGACTCACTGAGATTTTCGGTTAAATTCTCCTGCACTTCGGTAACTTTTTCTTGCAGGCTAGTAATAGTTTCCCGCACTGCCTCCAAGACATCACTTAACTCCGAACTATCGGTTTCTGCCTCGTTACCCAATTCTTGCAGTTCGTTGGTGGTTTCTTCTAGCTCTTGACTGGCATCTGCTTGTAATGATTCAATCGTGCTAGTCATGTCGGCAAAACCTTGACTTACCGCTTCAGATTCGGCATTAAGATTGGCTCTAGCTTCAGAAATACGCTCTAACAAACCCTCTGCTCTCTCTGTCAGGGTATTCCAATTCTCATCAAATTCTGATGATACCTGAGCTAATTTTTCCCTAGCGGTGGATAAGTCTTCACTAGCACTATCAGCGCGGTCTAACAATTCTTGTAACTTCGTCACCGTTTCAGCGGCGGTGTTTTCAAAATCTACTGCCATGGTTTATGCTCCTTAAAAATAATTGTCATTGGTAATTTGAGTAATGACGCACTAAATATTATGGTTTGTAGCTCTTAGCTTTTAGCTTTTAGCTTTTAGCCGACAGGCACCTTTTAATTCAGTCAGTAATTAATTAATTCAGCGCTCAAAATAGATTTATACATAATCATCAAAATCAATACAGGCTTTATCGGCTGCTGATTTCACCATATCTACCTGTACATTTAAAGGTCCAATCAGTAGCTGGATATTCTCAAATAGAGGTTCGAGTAGTTCTCGTTGGGTTGAAGATTCTTCTTGGGAGTCGTTAAGCTTCTTCGCCATGTCGTCAATGGAATCTGTTACCGTCTCTACCGCATCGTCAATTAAATCTTGAATTTTGGACTCGACAGTTTCTTGAGTTTGCTCCATTAAATCATCTACCCCCCCAGACAGCAGATCCGCCGTATCGTCAAGACTGCTGCTAAAATTATTAGCGATCGCCGAAAATGACGCAGCCATAGTAGTGATGTTGTCATTCACATCTGACTGCCCTTGATTTACTCGCTCGGTAAAACTGTTTACTTCTTGTGCCATTGCTTCGCTAGCCGACTCTAATTTTTCTCGCAGCGAATCAATCTTTTCAATAGTATTTGACATGGCATCCGCCAG
>JBCCDL010000770.1:0-3305 GCA_039030815.1 Cyanobacteria bacterium P01_A01_bin.83
AGGTTTGTCTGGCGGTTATAGACGCGGCGTAGTTTTTCTTTAATATCAGCAGGAGCGTCGCCTCCTAACATTCTGGCTAATGTTTGCTGCATTGCTCCTAGGCTAACCGACTGATCTAGATCAATATCAGTTTGTCGAATTTTACCCGTATCATCAGATTGATAGCTCAGGTTAACCCGATCGGGAACTACATCGTAATAAACTAATACTCTGCTATTAGACTGCCATCCTCTTCTTTCAGAATTAGGTTCTCCTAAAGTACTGACAAGCTGACTTTCAGATATTCCTGTAGTTAAGATAGGAATATTAATTTCTCCTACTGGCTCAACGTCAACTTTGGCTAGAGTTTTGGGAGGCTTTGACTCTACTACTTGCTGTGTCTGCTCTGCTTCTGCTTGAAACTCTTCTTGTGCTAACTTTGCTTCTTGAGCAATTTTTCGCAATAGATCTCGAAGAGCTTCATTTTGCTCTACTGTCTCAGGTTCAGTTGCTTCCTCTGGGGGGGAAAATAAATCAGGCTGAGGTTTTGGCGGCTGTACTTGAGCTTGTTGAGGAGTATTGAGCGATCGCCATAAGCGAGAAATAACTGTAAATCCTGTGGCAAATGTGCCTACTGCAACCCCTGTAGTAATGAGTAAAAATAATGCCACAGTAGTTAAAAAACTACGCTGTTTACTGCGTCTTTTTGGCTTTGCTGGGTAATTACGACTCCGATCAAATTGATCATTTTCAGTGAAGGAGCCTCGATCAGGAGCAACATTTAAAGTGACTCCTGTGGGATTATGTTCTGGTGGTACCAGATTTTGCTCCAGAGCAACCAGCATATCTTGAGCAGAGGAAAAGCGATCGCGGGGATGAAAGCGTACTGCGCGATCTAGTACGGCTGCTAGCTCTGAATCTAAGTTAAAGGCATGTTCTCGCCAAATTATTTCGCCATTGCGGGGGTCTGTTTCTAATTCGTGAGGTGGCTTACCTGTCAGCAGAAAAATAGCGGTTAACCCCAAGCTATAAAGATCGCTGGAATATATAGGGCGACCTGCGGCTTGCTCTGAAGACATATATCCAGGAGTACCAATAGAAGCCGAATAAATATCTGAACTATGATTGACCTCAGTGGCGATCGCTTCTTTAACTGCTCCGAAGTCAATCAGAAACGGCAGGTTATCTCCTTGACGTAAAATAATATTTTCAGGCTTAATATCTCGATGGATAATACGACGGCTGTGGACGTATTCCAGTACAGGCAACAATTGCGTCAAAATCTTCCTTACTTCGTCACGGTGTAAGTTGCCTTCCTCTGACCAATACTGGTCTAGAGTTAACCCTTCGATCCATTCCTGCACTAAATAAAATTTGTCAGACTCAGAAAAATAGGCGTACAACTGAGGAATTTGATTACTACCATTGCCCAACTCTTCGAGGATTGCCGCTTCTCGCTGGAAACGCTCCTTCATCCACAAAGGAGTCTTGGGCTGTTTAACCATCGGCTTGAGCTGCTTTAAGACACATCTCCGCCTTGAGGGCATGTGAGTATCTTCAGTAAGATATGTCTCGCCAAAACCTCCCCTTCCCAAAGTTTTGATAATACGATAGCGGTTGTTCAGCAGTGCAGTCATATCGATTTGGTGTGGGATTAACGCCTATTAATCTAAAAATAACTCAACTATTGCGATCTTGAGGTGGGTCTTAGAATAGGTTCAATCAGATATCAAGTATTTATAAGATAATAATTAAACTCGCGCGTACATGCGGGCAAGCCCTTTGTCTTGCGCCTTTCGGCGGACGGTGCTTCGCACCACATCGTCTGGCGAAGCCAGACTCTGAGGCGGTAGCCTCTGTGGGTCGCTCGTCAAATTTACTTTAAATCTAATAAGCCTTTTTCTTTCAGTTTCGGATTAAAGCGAATGTTCATTTTGACACCGCGATCGCTTAACTGTTCTAGGATTTCCGCCTCAACTCTTCTAGCTACTTTCTTTCGTATTTTAATTTGGTTTAATTCCTCACTTTGCTGATATTGTGCCTTTTCTGCCTCTGTCATAGCAAAATTGGCATCAATTGGTTCCGTCCAACCAGACTTTTCAACATCATTACCTGCTGGAGTTTGTCCGTTTGACTCAATCCAGGATAATGAAATCTCTTCTAGTATTTTCCGACTAGGACGATCTATAGTTTGCACTTTCACCCAATAACATCTATCAGGTTGCCTTACCAAATGTTGTTTCAGACTTGAATAAATATCACGAGAATACCCTACATACTGCATTTCGTGAACTGAGTTGAAAATAGCATAGACGCCAATTTTTCCCTGCAAATCTTCATTTAAATATCCCGATGAAGTTATATATGGCAAATATTCGAGACTATCAAGGGGCGTCATTTCGACTTGAGTAGACATAATTTTATATTTAATAATCAAAATTGGTTTAGTTCTAAATTCTATCCATTCTGACTAAGCTCGAATGTTGATAATTCCTCTGAACTATGAATAATATCAATACTAATTTTGAATATTGGTCTTGCGATAAATAGCGCACAAGCGACTGGGTTTAAAAATTTTGGCTTGGAACATAAAGTTCGGCGGGACATTAATAATAATATATTCATCACAATTGTGATATTGTTCAAACTCGCGGGGCATCCCTTTAGGAGTCTGCTGGCTATAGGGTACAGGCTGAAAAATTAAATCAGTAAATTTTAATTCAGTGTGTAGCTTTTGACTGATTTGCGTGGTAAAATTCTGATTTTTGAGCAGGTCGAATAAAATTTCCTGCACTTTGTCATCGAGAGTAAAGCTGGTGTCAAAATTCTTGACTATTCTTAAACCCATTTTTAGATATCGATAACTTATCGATAATATATTAAGGACTAATGAAAATAGTATCAGAAATTTTTAGTCAATCTCTATCTGTTAATTTTTCGTATTTATAGTCTAGTTGTCTTAAGAATTAGTTTTAAACCATAAAAAAACCCTGTTATGACAGGGTTTCAAACCGAAAAAATTTGTTAAATTAATTCTGGCATTTTAACCAATAATTTCTTGAGCTTTAGCCACCACATTATCAACGGTAAAGCCAAACTTCTCCATCACTGTGGCACCAGGAGCAGAGGCACCAAAACGCTCAATGCTGACTGAACCACCTTCACTCCCTGTATACTTCTGCCAACCAAAGCTAGTCATGGCTTCGACTGAAAGACGCTTAGTTGCAACTTTAGGCAATACTGAATCGCGGTATGCTTCATCCTGAGCTTCAAACAGTTCCCACGAAGGCATGGAAACCACACGAACTTTCTTACCATCGGCAATC
>JBCCDL010000771.1:0-3301 GCA_039030815.1 Cyanobacteria bacterium P01_A01_bin.83
AAAACTTTAAATCTAATACAAAGTTACTGTTCAGACGTAATATTAAACAGCGGGTAAAAGCGATCGCACCTTTTCTTAATTATGACCGAGATCCCTATTTAGTAGCGGCAAAAACCAGTAATCAGTCTCAAAATCCCAATAATCTCTATTGGATCATTGATGCCTATACTACCAGCGATCGCTATCCTTATTCCGACCCAGGCAAGAATACCTTCAACTATCTGCGTAACTCCGTCAAGGTAGTAGTTGATGCTTATAACGGTAAGGTAAACTTTTATATTGCCGACAAAACAGATCCGATAATTCGCACCTGGGATAAAATCTTCCCTCAGTTGTTTAAGCCACTAACAGCAATGCCGCTACAGTTGCGTCGCCATATTCGCTATCCCGAAGATTTATTTAGTACTCAATCAGAAAGATTACTTACTTACCATATGACAGATCCCCAGGTTTTTTATAACCGAGAGGATCAGTGGCAAATCCCCAAAGAGATATACGGCAATGAATCCCAGGCGGTAGCACCCTATTACCTAATTATGAAGCTACCTACCGCCAGAGAAGAAGAGTTTATTCTGCTGCACCCCTACACTCCCACTAGTCGCCCCAACCTTATTGCTTGGTTAGCTGCCAGATCCGATGGTGCAGAATACGGCAAGCTATTATTATACAAATTTCCCAAACAAAAGTTGATTTTTGGACCCAATCAAATTGAGGCACTAATCAATCAAGATCCTGTGATTTCTCAGCAAATTTCCCTCTGGAATCGAGAAGGATCGCGGGCAATTCAGGGCAACTTATTAATCATCCCCATTGAACAATCACTGTTGTATGTTGAACCATTGTATATAGAAGCAGAAGAAAATAGCCTCCCTGCACTAGCACGAGTGATTGTTATCTATGAAAATCAAATTGTGATGGCAGAAACCTTAGACGAAGCTATTGAGGCAATTTTTCAACCACCAAATGCCAACCAAAACAACGGAAATATGATCATTCGCTCAGTAGAAGATGTTACCCCTGAAAATTGATACGTTGTTGATTAACAGCGAAACTTGAGATATATAGTCGTTACAAGTGTGTTAAAGCGATTACGCGACCCGTAGCCGACCGATCGCTTTCAATAGATAAATGATTCGTATTTAGCAACCGACATATTTGATTTTGAAGAAATCATGGCAGCAAAATATTCAGAAGGTATGTTGAGAAACATGTCTTGTAACTCTTCGGATGATAAAATTTCGGTTGACCAATAATCCAGAGAAACCTTTTGCGAATCGAAATAATGCCCAGAGCGTTCTTGTAATATTTGCTCAACAAAGACACCGTAAAGCGTATATTCTGAAAAGTGCCAACAGTTAGCAACGGATTCAATCCAAGATTTATGAGCTACCTGTTCTAAATATTTATGCAATTTTAAGACATTACCTCTCTTCCAGGTAATAAAATTACCGACATAATTGGTAATCACATCTTGCTGGCTAAAATCAACGAAGGGTGGTAAATTTAGCAGCCTATGGGCAGTATTAAACCATTTCCCTTTAATTACGGTTTCTGATTTCCATTGTGACCTAGGTTTAGTCTCTCTAAATAGCCTAAGTTTTTCTGACTTAATAAACTGATGGTAATCAAAAGGACGAATAAAAAATACATCGGAATCAACAAAAATTAAAATATCTTCTTCGATCCAATTAGCAATTTCTAATTTAACAATTTGCTGAACTAACCAGTTGCGAATAGGTAATGTTTTAAGACTAACCCAGCCATTTTTTAGTCGAGGAACTCTGCGAATCCACCTTGGAAGTACTGATTCAACAGTCAAAATTGTTCTACTTGAACTTTCAAACTGTCTAAATAGTTGATAGTCTCTTTGGTCTACGATTATGTAGTGATGGATTGGTGACTGGACAAATTTGTCCATACTTTGGACTAAGAGACGGCATCTATCAAAATCAGGTTTGAAGCTAGGAGTAATAATACAAGATGATAAATTAGTCATTGAACTTAAAAATAAGAAATATTGAGTATTTTTTAGCTAGTCGGCGATTCATCTCACGTCCATAATCTTTGATTTGGCGTAGGATGAATCGCCAGTCAAGATATGGGCTTGTCTTGATTTTCAATATACTTTCTTAAAGTATAAATAGTAACTCCACCGCAAGATACAAGGAAATAGCTACTATTCCAGACTACTTTATTTTTATAGTATGTCTTTTCTAGCTCTGATAAAAATTCTTGTCTTAATTTACGACTAGATACACTCTTGAGACTATTTACCAGCTTGCTTAATTATATTTCTGGATGATACACGAAAATGATTATTTGGCTACCAGTGAGGGAGTAAAGCTACCTAGTTTAAAATCATTTCCCTTGGCTCAACGCAAACTAGCTAAAATTCAGGCGCGTAAATCTGCTCGAAAAAAAGGTAGTAAATCTCGTCGCCACTAGCCAAGAAAGAAGCTAAACTACATCTGAGGGTAGCTAGAGCTAGACGCGACCACGCATTTAAGACAGCCCATGAATGAGATTGAAACACAATAACATCAACTTAAAGCCCACGAAATTGCTGGACGTATCTTCGATAATGAATACGATCTTGCCATGACAATTATTCAGGGAATGAATCAACGCAACGAACAAAGTAAATACATTTTGGAACGTTTTATATTTAATTCCACCTAGCTACTTATTGATCTAACCACTGTTGTATATCTGTCAAAACTTGCTGGGGAATTTCCCAGGGAAAAAGATGAGCTACCTGGGGATAATTAATATATTGACAACGTTTAAGATTTTGGGCAGTCTGTTGACTAGCCTCAGCAGTAATATGGCGATCGCATTCTCCTGACAACATAAGACAGGGAATATTAATTTGCGCTAAATCTTCCACACGATTATATCCCGTTTTTATTGCCGAAAATAAAGCATTATTGGCTGCCTTGGATGTTTGCAGATATGCGGGTACTCCTTCCGTTGCCAAATAGTGATACGATTGTGGTTGATGGTGACTAATTAAATAACGAAATAGCGATCGCTTGCCAAAGGTATCAATATTCCATTGCCAAGCTGGTTTAATATAATTTACTATGCCGCCAATACCTGTAAACAAAAGATCTTGCCAAGTCTCTTTTGGGTGGCTACTACGAGGATGTGCAGCGGTAGCGATTAATATCATTCCCTTAAATCTTTTGGGCTGCTTCAGGGCTAATTCCATCGCGATAATCCCTCCCAGCGACCAACCTAATACTAAACATTGTTCAATCTGATGTTTGTCTAATAAAGCGATGATGTCAGTCAGATGATC
>JBCCDL010000772.1:0-3299 GCA_039030815.1 Cyanobacteria bacterium P01_A01_bin.83
CCCTGCGGGATGGGAAACTCTTTATCGTTACTTAGTTGAACAAAAACGTTATCCTGTTAACTTAGTTGAGCAAGCAGGTTTAATTAAGCCACGGAAGACGGGTAACGGCTATTATGACGTATTCCGCGATCGCTTGATCATACCCATCATGGATCTTCAAAGTCGCATTATTGGTTTTGGTAGTCGTAGTCTGCGGGATGAGGATCAGCCGAAGTATCTTAATTCTCCTGAAACCCCTCTATTTGATAAGAGTAAAACTTTGTTTGCGTTAGATAAAGCCCGTAGCAATATAAGTCAGGCTGACTGTGCGGTAGTGGTGGAAGGTTACTTTGATGCGATCGCCCTTCATGAGGCAGGAATTGCTAACGTGGTGGCTTCTTTGGGTACGGCATTTACCCAGGATCAGCTTAAGCAGTTACTGCGGTTCACTCCTTCAAAACAGGTAGTTCTTAATTTTGATGCCGACAATGCGGGTAATAAGGCTACTGAAAGAGCGATCGGTGAAGTTGAAGATCTGGTTTATAGTGGTCATGTGCAGTTAAGGATTCTCAATCTACCTGATGGTAAGGATGCTGATGAATTTATTAAAAGTCGCGAGGATGGAGTAGTTCTTTATTACCAGGCTCTCGAAACTGCTCCTTTATGGCTCGATTGGCTGATTAAGCGCTTACTAGCTGACAAAAACCTCAAAGCTGCTGATGAGTTTCAACAGATAGCCGCAGGAATGATTAAGTTACTAAATAAACTTCAGGATGCTAATCAACGCAATCATTATTTAACTCACTGTGCTGAATTATTGAGTCAGGGGGATGCCAGATTAGTCTCGCAAAATGTAGCTAATTTAAAACGCCAAACCAAGTCAGTACGTCCAAAACCCTCGAAGTACTATACACCACCAAAACCAAACAAGTCTATTGCCAAACCTGCTTTTGTTATGGCTAGCGATCCTGAAAGTGAACTTTTAGAGCAAGCCGAAGCCTTACTATTAAGAATTTATATTCACTACCATCGTTATCGCGAGCAAATTATCGAGCAGCTTGAAGATAAAGATTTACCATTTAGTATCGCGACTCATCGCTTTCTATGGCAGCAGATTATTGCTATTGAAGAACATTTAGTAAAGCCTTCAGCGAGCGATCGCAATCCTTTATTAACTGAACTCCATAACCTTAGTCCTAGTTTCTCTCAAGAGATGATGACGATCACAAAACTGTTTCATCTTGATGAGAAAACCCAAGAAGATATTTTTCGGGCGGAGGTACGTATTGCTGAGGCGATCGCTTCTTTAGAACAGGTGAACTATCAAAAACGCAAAATTTACTGTTCTCAGCAGCTACAGGATCTTAATCCTGCCCAGGATCTTAAACTGATGGAGTATTATTATCAGGAGATTCAAATTGCTGTGGAAAAGATTAGGCAACTTGAGCAGATACGTTTGAATTATGCTCAAGATCCTGTTATTTGATTGACAAGTTGATAATGAATATTACATGAAATACTTCAATGTTTGCTACAGATAAGTAATATCATTTCAGTTTTTAACCAAGACACATAATTTATTAGTTTTAGCTTTTAGCTATGAGTTATCTGTCTCAATCAAAAAGTAAACTGATATAAGGTATGTCGTGAGGATAATTTCTTCTGCACATCACGCCTTACAAAACCTATATGTAGCTATGTAGCGTTCTTTTTTGGATTTCATATTACGAGAAAAAGCGGTGCGACCCCGCTCGTTTTTAACGAGCCAGGGAACGCGCACCAAGACAAAACAGCAAAGGTATCGAGAGCGCAATCATCGAGAGAGACAGAAGTGAATCAAGCAATTACGACTAACTTTTGATACTTGAAATTATTTTGCCAATAGATCTAATATTTAGATACTTTACGAACTCAGAAAGTCAGTTTAATCATGATTGAGCGCGAATCTTTCAATAATGCAAACTCCCATGGATCTAGCACTCTCCAAGGTATAAAACTCAGTATCACAACTGTAAACTTTCCCTGCGTTATTAACCAGGCTTAAAAGGTACGTTTGATGGCAATTAGTATATATCAAGAGAGTACAGTCATTGATGCCAATTAAGGATTGAATTGCTATGTTCATTTTTAGTGAGTGTATTAAAGAGTGAGTTTAAATGTTGCTTATTTACAGGAAATCAAAGATGACGATTAACACGCTTTAGCAGTTAACTTGGTTCTGGCTTGCATTAATTTCAATACTCTTAAACTAGTATTACGACAGCCAAGGGTTGCCAGTAGCTTGCTTTCTAAGTAAATTCCCCATCTTTGGTTAGCTCGTTGCTTGATTAAATAGCTCATTATTTACTTGAATTTCATGGGATCTACTTATATTAAGTTGTGTGAGCAATATTTTTTAAACCGTAATTTTACGGAATTGCAAATTAATCTCAAATTAATTCCGTGTTTTTACTAAGGTAATGGCTCGCGTTCAGCTAAACTTTAAGCTATTCTAGGACAGATTAAACTATGCTCCATCCTGCAAGATACTTGACTATGAATTTAAAGATTTGATAGAAGCTAGGCAACTGGAGAAATATAAATTACCTGATTTTATTTTTAGTATTTTGACAGTGATTGGGATCTTTCTGAATTTGCTGCAAGATATTTGGCGTTTGCGAGATCCTGAGTTTATGCTCATTAACTATTTTGGGCAACAAAGCATCAGCCACAGTGATGAATTATGGACATCAATTATTCTGTTCTCAGCTTTTCTTATCTTGTTTGTTGGTCAAAAGTTTCCCAAACTAAATCCTTTATATCGCCGTAAAATAGCTAAAGACTATCAAACTAATTTTGTTAAACAAGAATTAAAGCAGATTTGTATATCTTCTACAGGAATAAATATTACTTCCAAGAATGTTCGAGAATCAAGACAATGGAATAGCTTTAATAAAATAGCTGAAAACAAAAAAATATTTTTACTCTATCATTCTCGAAATAAGGAGGCTACTATTATTCCTAAAAGAATATTTGACGATAAAACACAGCTCGACTACTTTCGTGAACTTGCAAATAGCAGCAAGAAACAATTAGATTATAAGTAAAACTGGTTCAGATAGAAGAGAGAGAATGCGATCGCTATTATGACAGCAATTTATAATAACTCGATGCAGAATTAAAGTAAATAAATCTTTGTGGTTAATCGCGTTTCATTGCTCGTGCCATAGCGCGCTGATCATCGCGTTTTTTGGCGGTTTCGCGCTTGTCATGCAGCTTTTTACCTCGACCTAAACCGATCGCAATTTTGACTCTTCCTTTCTTAAAATACATTTTTAAAG
>JBCCDL010000773.1:0-3285 GCA_039030815.1 Cyanobacteria bacterium P01_A01_bin.83
AAAAGTCGCGCCAACAAGCCTCAGCGCGGGCAGGTGGATATAAACCCCCTCCAGGTTCGGTAATGCCAGGATGAGCATCTAACACTACAGCTCTAGCATCTTTAACAATTTCTACTACGTTATCTCGCAATAATTGTCCCTGTGCCAATGCCGACTTTAAATCAGGCATAAGTTGGCTAATTTGCTGAATATCTTCGTCAGTTAAATATCGTCCCTCATTATCAGCCTGCTGAAAAACATCAATTACTGTCTGGGGATAATTCCAGTCAAAGCTAACAATACGAGACTTTTTGATTAATTCTTTTACTTTATCACTCAGCATACTTGGTGTTTCAGTTTTTTAGGAGTTACTATATCTATCTTCTTCAAGACAAGTTTTGATAATCGACAATGTAAAGTAGGGTTAACTGATATTTAAACTTTGGCTTATGGACATAGCACAGATTAAAACCGCTTTGAACGATTCTGACCCTCAACAAAGAATGAAAGGAATCAGAGAGTTACGAAATTATGAAGCAGAGATTGCTGCACCTCTTTTATTAAATCACGTTAACGATCAGGAATTTTTGGTCAGGTCATTTGTGGCAATGGGACTAGGGAGAAAGCAAAGTGATGAGGCGTTTGCAGCACTATTACAGATGATTGATCGCGATAGCGACCCTAATGTTAGAGCAGAAGCAGCTAATTCTCTATCTTTTTATGGTGAGCCAGCAGTAATGCCTTTGAGAAAAATGTATGAGCAAGATGAACATTGGCTAGTGCGTCGTAGCGTAATTGCCGCCATCGCCGATCTCAATAGCCCCCAGGAATTATTAGAGATATGTAAGATTGGGCTATCAGGTAGTGATGAACCTGTCATGGAGTCATGTGTCGGGGCGTTGGGTTTGTTGGCAAATACCCCACAGCAATTGCCCGCCCTCAAGCTACTAATTCCCTTAGCAGAAGATCAATCTTGGCGCATCAGACTCCAAGCAGCAAAATCCCTTGGTAAATTTGATCATCCAGATGCGATCGCCTGTTTGCATCAGCTTAAAACCGACCCCGATCATCGTGTAGTGGGTGCTGTCCTCGAATCCATGATTTAAAGCCTGTAAAATCAATCTTGACTCAATCAAGATCTCTAAATAAATGACTCTTTGATAAAATCATTAGAGAAACATTAAAAAATATTACAAAATTCCTTAAATGAAATTATTGGTAGTTGGCGCAACTGGCACCTTGGGTAGACAGGTTGCTCGTCAGGCTTTAGATGAAGATCACGAGGTACGCTGTCTAGTACGCAATCCCAACAAGGCAATATTCCTCAAAGAATGGGGTGCAGAAATAGTAACAGGAGATCTTTGCGATCGCTCAACTCTCCCCCCAGCTTTGGAAGGTGTTGATGCTGTTATTGATGCTGCGACCGCCAGAGTTACCGATAATCTCAGAGCAAGGGATGTAGACTGGACAGGTAAAGTTAACTTAATTCAGGCTACTAAAGCGGCTGGGGTGGAACGGTATATCTTTTTCTCGATCATTAACGCCGAGCAGTATCCTGACGTTCCCTTAATGGAGATTAAGCACTGTACTGAATTGTTTCTCGCCGAATCTGGCTTAAACTACACTGTATTGCAACTTGCTGGGTTTATGCAGGGTTTGATTAGTCAGTACGCCATCCCAATTTTAGAAGAACAGGTGGTTTGGGTCTCAGGAGAAAGCACCCCCATTGCTTACATGAATACTCAAGATATCGCCAGATTTGCGATTCGCGCTTTATCTGTACCTGAGACAGAAAAGAAAACTTTCCCCGTCGTGGGTACCAAAGCATGGGGAGCTTATGACATTATGAATCTCTGTGAAAACCTGTCAGGGAAGACTACTCGTATTTCTCGCATCTCCCTCACTGTTTTAGGTTTGCTACGCCGCGTCACCCGCTTTTGTGAATGGGGTCAAAATACCGCAGACCGCCTAACCTTTGCCGAAGTGTTAGCTAGTGGCAATCCTTTGGATGCAGACATGGAAAATGTTTATCAAACCTTTGGTTTAGATCCCAAAGAAACTACTACTTTAGAAGAGTACATGCAGGAGTACTTCAGCCGCATCATGAAAAAACTGAAGGAAATTGAATACGAGAAAAACAAGGGTAAGAAGAAAAAAGGTAAAATACCTTATCGTAATCAATTCTAAGACTGACTACAATCATCAGTTTTCACTTCTAATTAAATTATAAATTATCTAGTTTGTAACCAAAGGATTTAGATGCTGCGCTTTGATGCTGCATCTGAATCCTTTTCTTATTAGACCACGATTGATATTTTTCGTTTTATAGTTGTTTAAAATAAGAATTGAGTCTGATAGATTTCACTCATCAGTCCCTATTCTACTGAAAAAAAAGCTCACGTACTCAATAATTAATTAAAACGACTATAAACTCTTTTTTAAGAATAATTATAATCATTCCAGTTAATTTTCCTGGGCATGGATGATAAAATATAATGTAGTTTCCGCAAGGAGTATCAGCCTTAATCTTCCTGTTATATTTTTATGGGAAATTACTATAAAACAAAGTGTAGTAATAAAATTTAAAGAACTAATTAAATATTACAATAAGTCATTAAATAAGCGGCTGACAAAGATGATATAGCGGTTTGAACCACGAGGTATAGTCTTTTTCTCTTTGCCTTCCAAACACAACAGAGGTGTATACCTTACAAGTACGAGAAAGGCTACCTCAATCAACTAACCCTCTTCACCAAAACTCACGTTGAATAGTGTTTAAATAAAATTGCTTTTTTCGCTATTAATGTTATTTTTTGTATCATTAAGGGAATAATAGTTTTATAAAAAAATTTATCCCACAAATTATAGTTTAAATCTATGGTTGCCAAGATCACTTATTTTAAAATAGATGAATTTAAGAAAAAAGGGGAGTTTAATCAGTATGGTTCTGAATGCAAAATAAATGAGCTATTTTTTAGAAAAGGCGACACTTTAACCCATCAAGAAATTAAACAAGTATTAGATACTTGCAATAAATATAAAAAATTCGACATCAATACTTTAATTGTCAAGGGCGAACATGATTTGACTATCTGGATTGAAGAGAAATCTAAAAGACCTACTGCAATTTTTGATCAAGATACAGAGGCGACACGACAGACCGTCTCCAATTCACAGTCTCTTCCTACCAAAACAGTAACCAAAAGATATCGTGGTCAGGTGTATGAAGAAGAAGTAGTTGATTGGGCAGCAATACAGCAGATGAATCAGCAAGATAAGCCCCGACGTAAATATCGCGGACAATAT
>JBCCDL010000774.1:0-3275 GCA_039030815.1 Cyanobacteria bacterium P01_A01_bin.83
AAAAGTAGCTTGATAAGAAAACGTTTATAATCGCCATATCCTCTAAATCTTCAGGTATTTATGAAAGAGCGCATTGCTAAATTATTTGATATTTACGCCAATAAACTAGTGCAGTTTAGTCAAGAAAAAGGTCGTGTTTCCTGGTGGATCTTTCTCTTTATCTTGGCGCTGGTTTTAGTGAGCATCACTCCTTTTCCGATTCATTCTGAATCAATTTCAACTCAGGCTGCCAACCCAGTATGTCAAACAGATTCAGCTAGAGAAATAAGGGGAGTCTGGCTAACCAACATCGATAGTGATGTGCTGTTTGAGTCAAATAAAACCGCAGGTGCGATCGCTTTGCTAGCAAAATCTAACTTTAATACCCTCTATCCCACAGTCTGGAATTGGGGCTATACCCTCTATCCCTCTCAGGTAGCTGAAGCTGTAACAGGATTACCTCTTGATCCTACAGAAGGACTGCAAGAGCGGGATGTTCTGGCTGAGATTGTAGAGCGAGGACATGAACGAGGAATGAGCGTCATTCCTTGGTTTGAGTTTGGTTTCATGGCTCCTGCTGACTCTGAATTAGCTAAACGTCATCCTCAATGGCTCACCCAGCGACCCGATGAAAGTACGATTTGGTGGGAAGGTAATGTACATCAACGGGTATGGTTAAATCCCCTACGCCCCGATGTCCAGCAGTTTATGACCGACCTAATTGTGGAAATAGTTAGCAACTATGATATTGAGGGCATTCAGCTAGACGATCACTTTGGCTATCCTGCTGAATTTGGCTATGACGACTACACCGTGGCACTTTATCAACAAGAACATCAAGGTCAGTTACCGCCGCAAAATGCCCAAGATCCTGCTTGGGTACAGTGGCGTGCCGATAAAATTACTGCTTATGTTGAGAGTTTGTTCCAGGCAATTAAACAGCATAATCCCCAAGCGATTGTCTCCGTGTCTCCCAACCCCCAAGATTTTTCACTCAATTCGTTTTTGCTTGATTGGTATCGCTGGGAACGCAAGGGCTTAATTGAAGAGCTAATCGTTCAGGTATATCGAGACAGCAACGATAACTTCCTCAAAGAACTAGAACAACCCGAAATTTTATCAGCTAAAGCTCATATTCCCGTTGGCATTGGCGTATTATCTGGTTTAAAAGGTCGTCCTATCCCCTGGCAGAAAATAGATCGGCAAGTTAAGATTGCCCGCGAACATCAATTTGCAGGAATCTCTTTTTTCTTCTATGAGAGCCTCTGGAACATGGCAACTGAAACGCCTAAAGCCAGACAGGCGGCATTGAAAAACTTATTTCATCAGCAAGCAGAACGTCCTGATGTCTCCCACTGTGAGTTCATAACCCAGCAATGATAGCTAAAACGGCTATTTTGGGAACTATTATCTGGGGAACAGCATGGAGAACCCAAGCTAAATGGACAGCAAACTCAAATATTTAACCACAGAAGATTATCATCTATTTTGGTCGCAAGCTCAGGTTGTTACCTATAAGCAGCATGAAGTAATTCTTCAAGAAGGGCGTTTATCTCAGGCAATATATCTGTTGCGTAAAGGGTTAGTCAGGATTGAAAGTGCGGCTATTGGTAGAGATGTAGCGATCGCTTTTTTGGAACCAGGTGAAATTTTTGGTGAAATATCTTTTCTCGAAGGAGTGCCGACCAGTAGCGGAGTTATTGCAGTAGAAGATGTTGAAGTTTGTGTTCTCAATCAGCAGGATCTCTATTCACTGTTAACATCAACTCCTGGTTTATCAGATCGCTTCTATCAATCTTTAGCCCATAACCTATCTGGTCGTTTACATCAAACCTCCTCGCTTTTGGCTCATTTAAGGCGAAGGGTCACAGTTGCTCCCGAGTATGATGAGCGGCGTACTGGGCAGCTAGGACAAGATGCGATTCCTCCTGAATTAATTAGTGAAACCGAACTATTTAAAAAAAATCTGGTCACAATTGAACAGTCGATTCGCAATCAAGAAATTAGTGAAGTTGAGGCACAATCACAGATCAACAAAATCTGTAATATGCTCATTAGCTCCCTCAGGGAACAAATTATTCAAGAGCCTGATATTGACAAAGCAATTGGAACTTATATCTTTCGCGAAACTTTCCCGTTCTTTATGCTCAGTAGCTTCTTTGATCGGGCATTTCGTCGCCCTGGAGAATGTATCAGCGACTCTTATATTACAGAACTCCTCTCACAAAATGAACCTGAAGGAGATGGGCATCTTGGTATTTATTTAGATCGCTGGATTCGCACTTTACCAACCTGTTTAGCCCTCAAACATCGTGGAGGTATTATTACCGAAACCATTAAACAGTTGGCAGAAACTTGGGCAGCAGATATACCTATGCCCGTTACCAGTATCGCCAGCGGTTCGGCAGCGGAAATTCTTGATCTTTACTTCCAGATTTCGCCTCCAAAGGTTCACGTAACCTGTATTGATATTAATCATCAAGATTTATCTGCTGCGGCTAATACTTCCCATCACCTCGGCTTTCGCGACCATCTGACATTTATTCAAGAAAATCTATTTTTATTTGCCGAAGGCTACAGTCAAATTGACATTCCACCCCAAAAAATAATTTATAGCATGGGAATGGCAAACTATCTACGCGATCGCGAGTTGATTCGTATTTTAGATTGGATTTACGATCATCTGTTACCCAATGGTATCGCTATTATTGGCAACTTTTACGCAGCCAATCCCGATCGCATTTTGCTCGAACACCTTCTGGAATGGCATTCAATCTATCGCTCGGCAGAAGATTTAGAAAAACTGTTTTCCCGCTCAAAATTTCGTTCCTTGCCTCTGGCAATTCAATCTGATGAATATGGGGTTGAGCTGTTTGTGGTTTGTAATAAAGCCTGGTCGTGAGAGAACGATGGATGGCTAATACTAAATCCTGTTTAGATATGCTATTTAAAAATGGTGGCAGGTAATGAGTAATGGTTAATGGGTAAAAGAGTTTAAGCTATTTTCAAGATCTTATTTTATAAATATCTTTTGTAAATCGGATTTAGTATAACAATAAAGACTAGTTTTTAAGTTGCGATAGAGCAACTGTGTTTGTTCAATAATTATAGTTTTGTGTTTTTTATGTAGTTTCTAAAAGTTAAGAGCTAAAAACCAATCCACATTAAGCGTATTAAATTATTACTTCTTCGATATCATCAATAGACTCAAACGTTATTTCTTCAGAATCTACCGCTACCAATTCTGAGTGAAAGCGGCAATTTTGACAGTCCCAGTGGTGAGGAAAATCCGTTTG
>JBCCDL010000775.1:0-3275 GCA_039030815.1 Cyanobacteria bacterium P01_A01_bin.83
ATACTAAGTCGCTAAAGCAGGATGCATTCTAGCGATCGCTTTATCTTTATTTATCGATATCAAAGTAAAAAGCAATCTTATAGCTTTTGAAAAGACATCTTATTTTTTTAATGCCACCATAGATGGTTAATTAAATCATCAAACTTAGACGTAACCAAAAGTAGTGAAAACAATACGGCATTATTTCATTAATGTAGCAAAATTTAGTTTGATCCTTATATTTACTTTCTATATTGCAATATCGTTAGATATTAAACTCGTCAGTGCTTATCAACACAGCAAAGATTCGCTGCAAAGAAAAGCTTTAGTTTCCTTTGATGTGATATCTCAATCTAATTTAACGGAAGAAAAATTTAAAATAGCTCGTGAAAGAATTCAACAGGCTATTAAAGAGAGAGCTTTAGAGCTAAACTTATCAGATTTGAGGCTCGAAGAAATTCCACCTGAAGTTTTTCAGCTTACACAACTTGAAAAGCTTAACCTATCTAGAAACAGGCTTACAAAAATTCCACCTGAAGTTTTTCAACTCCCTCGCCTTAAGGAACTAAATCTTTATGGAAACAGAATAACTTTACTTCCTGAAGAAATAGGCAAATTAAACAATTTAGTTGAACTCAATATTGGCGCGAATTTAATAACTCGAATTCCATTGACAATAGAGCATCTCGCTAATCTAGAGTATCTTGACGTTAGTAGCAATAAGATAAGTCTGATTCTTTATCCAATAGGTAAACTTAGTAAATTACAAGAACTTAATATTAGCAGTAATAATTTACTTTACATATCACCTGAGCTTAGTAAGCTCAAAAATTTACGAGTATTAGATGTTAGAAGTATTGGTTTAAATGTATTACCATCTCATTTTTATCATTTATCTAATCTACGTACTTTATTTCTTGCAGGTAATGATTTAACAGAACTTTCGCCTGAGATCAGTAGCTTAACTAATTTAGAGAATCTTTATGTCAACGAACTTAATTTGCATAAATTACCAGCCGAAATTAGCCAATTAAAAAAACTAAAAAATCTTTCTATTAGCGACAATAACTTTTTTGAATTCCCTAAAGTAATCAGCAAGCTTGTTAATTTGGAAAAGTTAAGAATGGATGGCAATCAAATAGAGGAAATATCTCGCGAAATTGGTCAGCTGATAAATCTAGAGAGATTAGATGTCAGCAATAATCCATTATCATATATATCTGGTGAGATAGGGAATCTAGTAAATTTGGAATTGTTTTATTTGCGTAATACTCGCTTAAACAAACTTCCGCCTGAAATAAATAAACTTATAAACCTAGCTTCTATTTTTTTAGGTGGCAATAATAATCTTGAAAATTTTATTCCAGAGTTATCGAATCTAAAAAACTTACGCAAGCTCGATTTAAACTGGAGCGATTTTAATCACAATTCACTACCTTCAGGGATTTTCGATCTCAAAAATATAACCTCGCTTTCTATAGAGTGGTCGAATCTAAATCGGCTTCCTGCGGATATTGGGAAAATGACCAATCTAAAATATCTTTATTTATCAAACAACAACTTAGTTGAGTTGCCTCTAGAAATTGCAAATCTAGAAAGATTAGAATTGCTTACTTTGGATGATAACAAAATATCACAATTTCCATCTCAATTAATGAATTTAAAAAAACTAAGAACTGTTAATTTAAGTGATAATCAAATAGATAAATTACCCAATCGACTAGATCGACTATCTCATATCGAAACAATCTACTTGTATAGCAATCCTTTACCTAATGGCGTTCCGCGAGTAATTATCAAACAAGCTGATTGATTTATAACTTGCGATCGCTATTTTTGAGTCAAAAAAAGACATGAGTTTAATCATGCCTTTCAGATTTTATTACTATTTGTTGGTGGAGATCAATCAGATAATCTCTAATGATGATGATGGTGATGTGTTGCTTGCACCTTTGCTAACTGAGGATTGACGGTGTTACCCGATTCTGCTAATAAGGCTTCAATCTGCGGATTTGCCCACTCAGCCGCCATCTGCGTAAATTTAGGGTCACTATTGACGCAGGGCATGCGAATAAAGGTAACGTCTGAGTTTTTGTGCTGGAGACTATGGATAATATGATCTACGTCCAAGAGAGTTTCATGGTTTTCAGTGGCAAAGCCGATGGGCATCATCACAATTGAAGTTGCGCCTAAATCCATCAAGTTTTGCGCCGCTAGCTTAACATTAGGTTGTGTCCATTCAATTAGAGGGGTGTCATGATTGAGCCAGCCTACAGAAATCAAAGGATACTTGTCAATTAACTCTTCTCTGACTAGCTCGTATAAAGCTTGGCTTTCGTCAATTCCCGAAGTAAAACCTTTGGCTTTGTGGGGACAACCATGATTCATCAAAATGATGCCAATTTGCGAAGCTAAGTGTCCCTGGGCTAATTCTGTCTCAATTTTCTCTTCCACCATCTGTGCCAGCAACTTAATGTAGTCTGGCTTATTAAAGAAGGAAGGAATATAGCGGGAACTTTTTAACCAGTGGGTATCGCCATCGGCTTGATTTGCTAAAGCCTTGTTGACTTGCTCTACGGCAATTCCACTAGTAAAGATGGAATCAACTACCAGCAAAGGATAAATTAAAATTTTCTCAAAGCCTTGCTCTTTGATTTCTGCCAATACCTGTTCGGGTAGGTAGGGCGCACAGAAGTTAAACGCTTTAAATACCTTTACTTTATCACCCCAAGTTGACTGAAGTTTTTGTTCAATTCCTGCTCTTTGTTCCTCAAAGATGGCGTTGTGGGGAGAAATAAAATTATCATGTTGATGACTCCACTCATGGAGATCAAAAATTGCCAATAATTTTGCGATCGCAGGATAGATCCAGGTAGGTACAGGGGCGAACTTAGCTGTTAAAAGATTTAGAGCCTGTTCGTTATAGTTGGCAAAGTCCTCATAACTCTCTACTTCGCCGTAACCCATCAATAAGACGGCTACTCGATTGCTTTCTTGAGGTTCGGACTCATGATGATGGTGATGTTCATGAACTGTTGAGGGGGATTGATGGGAAATTGTAACCACGTGCTACTTCCTTTGATAGGTTGAATTAAGTTATGAGTCGGATTTATTAGAGATTTTTGCCGTATTTTGCGGAGATAAATTAAAATCCTAGTCTTATTAACGATTAAGCTAGCACTCAATTTTTGCTAGGTATTAGGGTACTTGCGAAAAGTTAATAAATAGCAGCATAAATTAAAATTGAATTAGAAATTGGTAATCAAAGTTTAAGGTTTGGATTCAGCTTAAACTGC
>JBCCDL010000776.1:0-3273 GCA_039030815.1 Cyanobacteria bacterium P01_A01_bin.83
CATTAGTTGTTAGCCAGGGAATTGCTAATAATGTTAAATGCTAAATGTTAAAACTAATTACTGTAAACCTAAAACCTTGGCAATAATATAAACAACCTGGATATAAAAATTACTTTCAATTTCTCTAAATAGCGCAAAAGACTGATCGGGAGTACCAACAAAAGGTCGCAGAGTCCATCCCAACTGACTACCTACAAAACCATAGAGAAACAGCCAGCCAACAATTAGCTTATGGCGGTTAACTGAAATTTTATCTAGGGACTCTTGCTTCATCAATTTCATCATCGATTTATAGAAGAACTTGACGCCGACTACACCAGTAAATCCCAGAACCACAATATTTAATAATAAGAAAAACCAATAATCATCAATTGATAAGCGAAAAAATAGAGTAACAGGTGCAAAACCAAACAGCATCACGCTCATCATTGCCATTGATGCTAGAAGCAAGGTTAAATATTGACCAAAGGTGCGCTGAGAACCTAAAACGACATCCATAAAATAGAGTGTTGGTAGACAAATTAATAATGTCAGCAGATATAAAGCAGGTAGCTTAAATGCTGAAGATACAATCTGTAAACTACTATGAGTTGAACCAATAATTGCTCCATAAAGAGCTAAAAATAACGAACTAGAAACTAAAAGTGAAATAATCTTTTGGTCAAGATATTTTTTCTGTTCAATTTCATTCAAAAAGCGATCGCGATCGCGTAATAACTGCATTAAAACATCGAAAGAAGCAAACTGCATTATGGGATACCTCTAGCTAAGAAATTTAAGCCAGGGTATAACCTAGATTATTTCTCTAGGAGATCATGGTTGTAAATTAAGAGCTTTATCGAGTCTTGATATGATGGCAATACTTCTGACATATATTTATGATTTGATATAAACGGGCTTTGAGTAGCAACTGATACTGAGTCGCGAACTTAACAAATAGCAGAATAGCGATCGCTGTATCAATGAAACAGTAGTTTGTATTCGCCTTCAGTACGGAGTGTAGTTTTATTGATTGAAACAGGAACACATTTAATAGAAGAGGGATACATTGATTCACAGTACCCAAAAAGTGAAACTTTATTCACTTCTGCATTCTCTTCAAGCACATACCGATAAGATACCTTGTATTGATATTTCATCCATAGCTCAGATATTTATAAAACAAGATCGTACTTCTTTGGACACGAGTGAAACTATTATGTTGACTAAAATACCGATCGCTCTATCTTTAATAATAAGTCTCGGCACTATTGGCGTTACCTATCGCCATCAATCTCACCAACAAATTAACTCTGCCAAAATTATTGCCCAACAATCTACCGCAGACATAGCAAAAATTGCACGAGATATCACTGTACAGGTTTATGCAGGAAGCGATAGGGGTTCTGGTATTTTAATCGCTAATAATAGTAGTACCTATACTGTGTTAACTAATGCTCATGTAACAGATAGAGGAGATATCTATATAATTCAAACTTCTGACGGAGTTAAACATGAGGCAAGGATAGTTACTAAAGATGGTCAAGATCGGGGAAACGATTTAGCTATTTTAGAATTTAATAGCAGCAATACATATCAAGTAGGAAAACTGGGAAATTCAGATGATGTTGGTGAAGGAGAAACTGTTATAGCTGCGGGATTTCCCGATGAAAAACAGCAACTCTTGGTTACTGAGGGAAAAATTAGTTTATTACCGAAAAAACCTTTGAAAAAAGGCTACTCTATTGGTTTTAGTAATCAAACATCTCAGGGAATGAGTGGAGGAGTCTTATTGAACTCTTCTGGTGAAGCGATCGCAGTTTTGGGTAAAGGGCAAGATGCCATACTCGATACAGCCTATGATTATATAGATGATACTCAACCGACAGCAGCAGAAATAGCAGCTTTTCGAGAAGTCGGCTTTGCAATTCCGATTGCCAACATACAAAAGCTATCACCCCAATTGGCTAGTCTATTACCTGGGGAAAACAATGCTGATTTGGTTCAACAGCCTACGACTACCGAAACACCAACCGAGAAAACCAACTATAGGGGAGTAGTAGGAAAGGTCGATCAAATTGCCCGACAGATAACCGTGAGGATAGACACACCAATTCGAGATAAAGATGGTTCGGGGGTAATTATCGCTCATCAAGATAATACTTATTATGTGGCGACTGCGGGTCATGTAGTAGACAAAGATGGGGAATATAAAATAGTAACTCCCGATGGAGAAACTTATCAATTAGATAATCAAACAATCATCGAATCTGATGCTTATGATTTTGCTCTTTTTAGTTTTACTTCAGATCGAGATTATACTGTTGCCACCCTGGGTAACTACAACTTAGCTGTAAATGAGAGACAGGTAGTTTTTGTTTCGGGATTTCCTCACCACCAATCTCCCCAAAGAATAATTACTGGAGGAAAAGCAATTGAAAAAAATCAAACTAATTTTAAAACCAGAGATTCTTATTCTTTAATTGATGCTGGACAAGGTTTACTCTACACCAATATTTCTTATTCAGGGATGAGTGGCGGAGTAGTATTAGATATAGAGGGTAGACTAGTTGGCATTAACACTGGTGCAGAAAACGATATTTACGACGACGATTCAGCAGCAACTTCCGAACAACTCAGTCTTGGTTATAGTTTTGGAATCCCGATACAAGATATTGTGGGTTTTTTGAGTACGAAAACTCAGTTCGACACCAAATTATTACAGCAAAATAGCAATCCCGCAGCCCCAATTAGCGATCGCGATTATTCTAGTCTGGAAAATCAGTTATTTACAGCTAAAAAACCCGATAATGAATCAGATTTGGTAGCCTGGATCAATTATGGCAATCTGTTATGGCGTTACGAAAAACCAAATCAAGCGATCGCAGCATTTGAAAAGGCGATCGAGATCGATCCTCAATTCGATCAGGCATATTATGCTATGAGTTTGGCTTATTTGAGTCAAGAAAAATACCCTAAAGCAGTCACAACTTTAAACAAAGCTACTCATCTCAACCCGAATCCTTACTTTTATTGGCGTTATTTAGGTTGGTATTATAGTCGATTAAATCAGTTTGAAAATGCTTTTTTAGCTTATGAGGAGGCGATTAGTAAGAATGCTGAAGATTTTGTTTTGTATCAAGAATATGGAGATGTTTTGGACGATGCTGGGCAACACAATAAAGCCATATCTTCTTATAACGAAGCTCTAAAACTCAATCCTAATCATCCCTGGATTTATAATAATCGAGGCAATGCCTATTATCATGATTCACAATATGAAAGTGCGCTTGC
>JBCCDL010000777.1:0-3271 GCA_039030815.1 Cyanobacteria bacterium P01_A01_bin.83
AGCAACCAAAATTACCATGCCTACCCTGTACAAAAAACTTAGATTATGGGGCAAAGATTCTCCCTGTAAGTATAAATAAAAATTCCAGTATCCTAAACTCAATGCTCCTATTACGACAATAGTGGAAATAATTTTAATTAAGTGATTGATTCTTGATTTCATATACAGCCGTCTATATCTAGATAAACTTAGATCATTCCCATAGTATTTTATCCCAGATAATTTTTTAAAAAACGAGATAAATCTCTCAGATCAAACTTTATTTACAAATCAGAATTCGTATCGGGAGCAACTTCTATTACCTGACGATTTTCTTTAGCAATTTGTTGATCTGTAATCAAATCTTTTAATTCATTGATATCAACACCTATTTCCTGACATGCCTGATGTAAATTTTTAGTAAATAAATCAACATCTTTATCATATCCACACTGTTTAGCTGCAACTGCGCTTCCCTGTTTAGCATTAGCTTTAGCGCAGTCAATCAGTTCTATTCCTTGAAGCATTTTAATCTTTGCTCTTGCTAGTTAATTTATAGCGTTTCTCAAACTAAAGAGGTACGTTAATTAGATTTTCAAATCGGGTTTAAATAGACCTCTTGCATGAATACGAAGACTAATCATTTTTCCCTTTAACCTTTTTCCTTTGACCAAGCACAACCGAGGTGTACCTCATTCAACCGAGAATTGCTATATTTACCCCTGCCATTTTTTCAGAAATCATTAACAGAATCATCCTTCTTCTGACTGATTTTTATTTAGCTACAGATGTCAAGGTGGGAGTTTTCACCGCTTCAGCCTCTAAGCCAGTTTTAGCAATATGATTTTCCAATATTTCTAAATTACGGATATTAGATTTAAAAAAAGCATCAAAAATATCGCCAGCAATTGGTACAGATCCAATTGCTGTATCTATAGCCACATTTCTAACCATCTTTAATATTTCTTTTTTCTCAAGCCCAAAACTGGTAGCAAGATAGATCGTGTAGGCAGAAATTAAGGCGGTGATCAAATCTCCTCCTCCAGGAAGCAAACCTAATATTGGTTCTAAGCCGAAGCGAAATTTGGTTCCAGGAATACCAATAGCAGTGTCTAATAATTTGGCTATTTTACGGATTCTTCTGAGGTTCTTGAGTTGTTTAATCTGATCCATTTATTTACAACTAGTTTTGATTAATAATCGTAAGGCGATCGCTTTGTTATTACTTCTGGCTAAGGATATAATTTAGTAAGAATCAAGTCCAATATAAAATTTTGGCATTAGCAAAACGCATCTCGATTTCTTTGGTAATAAATTCCCTTAATTGACTCATCGTGTCGCGGTCATAAACATATTTTACCCCACCAAATTTATTACGTTTTTGATTGCGATTATCTTCGTTTAAGTCTAATTTGCTTTGGGGATACCATGTCTGCAATACCTGTTTTGATTTAGGTGTAAATCGATGGGTAATCAGTTCAAAGGTTAAATCACATTCAAGATCCAAAGTTTGTTCAATCAGATCAAACAACTTATGATACTGATGCTGCCAATTTGCGATCGCCATAATTGGGGCAATGACAATACCTACGGGATAACCATCTATAGCTAGTTTACGTAAACCCTGTAATCTTTGTTCTACGGTGGCAGTACCTCCTTCCATTGAATGGCTTACAGGATCGGCATTAACGCTAATGCGACAGCGAGTATGTTTATTGTGGGGTAGGTTTAATAATTGTTCTACAGAATCAAACTTACTTACCCAACGTAGAGTTGCTTTTTCCCTAGTGCCAAAATAGCGGATACATTCAGCTAAACTTCTAGTTAAATGTTCTATGCCTAAAGGATCTGTATAACAACTGACCTCATAGGTAGTAATTTTATCTTCCTGTTCATAATTACTCAAATTAGCCAAAATTTGCGGTAAATTGGCATAAACTTTGACCACAGGAACCCCAGAAAGACTACCTGCAAGATAACAATACTGACAGTGTGCAGGACAACCCTGGGCGATGTGAAACTGCCAGTCAGCAGAGGGGGGAATGGGAGTAAGTTTCAATTGACTAGGGGGTGCATTTACGATTGCTAATGTATTTTTAGCGATCGCATAAGTTTCCCGTTCAGTTTTGCCCCGCAGCCCCGTTATCCTATTCTGGGATAGCTTTTTAATCGGAATATCAAAGCTGGCAACTCGTTTAAGAATTTCTTGTCCCCATGCTTCTTGATAGGCAGCAGGAGTTATCAAAACTTGTTTTGGCAACCAGCGTTTAGTTAAGGTTTTATTAGTAGTAGGTTGAATACTCGCGACCATTATAAATTATGAAAATTAAATACTCATAAATCAAAGTAGACAGCAAAATTTTCAATAAACACCTCCTAAAGATAGAATTCTCTACCCTGCGATCGTTTAAAATATAAGATCAAGACTCACTTTTGCCAAATTTCAATCACAATAATTCTCAACTAAAAACTGACAATATCTATCAGCAGGTATGCCCAATAATTTATAAAACTCGAATCTGAAATTTTATGACCAATTCTAAAATAAACTATCTTTATATCTAATTACATCCACTTACCTAAATCTTTTGATAGAAGCGATCGCATCATAATTAAGTTTATGCTCTCAATAGAGGAACTGTAATAATTTAATTAAATGACCTATATCGATACTCAGCAATCTATTACTATCGAGGGAGTAGAACAGTCAGTCATCCTAGATTACTTCACCAGCATCAATCAAGAAGAATTTACCCGAACCGCCGCTTTATTCGCAGAAGAAGGGGAATTACAGGCACCTTTTGAAAAACCCATTATCGGCAGAAGTGCGATCGCATCATATTTATCCCAAGAAGCTGCGGGAATGAAGCTATTGCCTCAAGCGGGAACAGTAACTCAGGCTGAGGCTGTTACAGAAATAAATGTTACTGGAAAAACAAAAACAGTCTTATTTACGGTAAATGTTGGGTGGTATTTTACTTTAAATACTAAGGAAAAGATTACTAAGGTAAGAATAAAATTGCTGGCATCACCCCAAGAATTACTAGGACTGAGAAATATTAAAAATGCTGCTAATACCTAACTCTATAAGGTCGAAGATTGGCAAATTTCGTTCAAGTTAACTATTATATAGTGTTCCTAAATCATTCGCGAAAACGTTTTTTTGAATAAACCACAGAGAGGTGCGACCCACAGAGGCTGCCGCCTCAGAGTCAGCTTCGCTGACGATGGTGCGAAGCACCGTCCGCCGACAGGCGCAAGACAAAGGGCTATGCCCGCATGTACGCGCACC
>JBCCDL010000778.1:0-3271 GCA_039030815.1 Cyanobacteria bacterium P01_A01_bin.83
AGAAAAAATCGACGCGATGATTGAAGATAAAAAACGACTGTCGGAATCTGTAGTCGGTTCGGATGAATCTTGGCTGACGGAATTGGATAACGATAAATTCCGCGAACTAATTGCTTTGAATCGTAATGCCGTTTTGAATTAATTCTGCCTTGAATCAAAATAGTTTTAATTTTTACGATTTACTTTTGCTAAAATGGTACAATATACGGTACGCGATTGAGATAATTTCTATGAAGCCATTCACTGTAAGAGAAGCCAGAGATAATCTTTATCGTTTAATCGACGAAATAGCCCAAAGTCATCAACCCATCACCATCAAAGGAAAGCGCAACGATGCAGTATTAATATCCAGGGAAGACTGGGAAGCGATCGCAGAAACAATTTATCTCAATAGTATTCCTGGGATGGTGGAATCAATCGAGTCAGCAGCAGCCGAACCTTTGTCTGAAGGGACACCTTTAGAAGAACTTGATTGGTAATGGACACAAAATGGCAGGTTATTTTGTCCCAACAAGCAAAGAAAGATGCAAAAAAGATAGCTTCTAATAGTTTAAAATCTCAGACACAGGCATTGTTAGAAATCTTACAAAATAATCCCTATCAACCACCCTATGAAAAGTTAGTAGGCAATTTAACAGGATATTACTCTCGTCGCATCAATATTCAGTATAGATTAGTTTATCAGATACACGAAAAAGAAAGAATAGTCAGAGTATTAAGGATGTGGAGTCATTATGAGTAGCCATAAGCGCGATCGCTACTATTGAATCGCCTAATGCATTTCTAAACTAGAATGTGTGAATGAATGTGTAAGCATAAGTGTAACTATGGCAAGTAATTTATCAATTGACCCCGAACTATTAGAAGAAGCACTGAAAATTGGTGGTTTTAGCACCAAAAAAGATACCGTCAATCAAGCACTTAAAGAATTCGTTCAAAAGAGAAAACAACAAGAAATTATTGAATTATTTGGTAACTTTCCCTGCGATGCAGACTACGATTACAAAAAAGGACGTAAATTAGTGGAGTAATTGTTGATACTTGTATTTGGTCGCTGGCTTTAAGGGGTAAAACTCCAAGAGATCGAGAAGCCACTGAGGAATTAACCTCACTGATCGAGGAAAATCGCGCTAAAATCATCGGTTCGATTAGACAAGAATTTTGTCTGGCTATAGCGATTTAGCTCGTTATGAAAAATTGAGAAACAAACTGAGAGCATTTCCCAATGAACAAGCGATCGATACTGATTATGAATCAGAGTCGCGAGTATTCAAATATATGTCGTCGTCAAGGAATTCAAGGTTCTCATACTGATTTTTTAATTTGTGCAGTCGCCACTAGATTGAAAATGCAGATATATACCAGCGATAAAGATTTTAGCCATTACTCCAAGCATCTTCCTATTTCTTTGTATGGAGAAAAATAAATACTGATTCAAGATTTTTTTCTAAGATTTATGTTGGATAACAACCGTCAGGAAATAGCAGTCAACCCTATAGAGATTCCTGATTTTGTTAATCAGTTAGATTACCTGGATTTACTTCGCCTGCTAGTAGAAGTCCCAAATTTATCTGAATGGTTTTTAGAACAAGCATTACAACGTAGAGAAAGAAAGGTGGGATTCTATATCACCCGACACCCAAATATTACAGACAAAATTAAAGCAAAACTAATTGCAACTGGAGATGGGGATAGTTGCCTGTATTTTGTTCAACAAAAAAATCTTAGTGACTTACTTATTTCTCAATTAGCCCAAGTAGAAGTTAAAGGCTCTTCCGCTCCTCGAAACAGAGAAATAAGAAAAAAAATTAGATTGGCGATCGCTAATAAACCCAATACAGAGTTAGATATTCTAAAGCAATTAGCTTTTGATACTGAACCCAGTGTAAAACAAGCAGTAGCTTCGCGCCACGATTTGCCAATAGAGTTAATTAGAGAAATGGCAAAAGACCGCCAAATAGCCCGCAAAGGCTTTCTTGTTCGCAATCGTTCGCTCGATCACGATGTACTAGATACACTAGCTCAAGATTCTCATCCGAAGGTACAGCAGTTAGCAGCACTTCATCCTAATACTTCGGGAAAAACACTTGTTAGATTGGCTAACAGTCCTGCGATCGCTAGCTTGGTGTTACAAAACCCTAACTTAACAGCAGAAATATTCGAGCAACTGGCATCTAGTAATAATCCAAAACTACATCTCGCTCTAGCACAACATTCATGGACAAGTAGAGAAACTTTAGCCAACATTGCTGCTAAAAGTGAAGATGCAGCAACCCTAATTGCTGTAGTAGAAAATAATCAAACAGAGAAGAAAACAAAAAGCGAAATTTTAAACAAGCTAGCTAGCTTTTCTAGTCGCTCGGTACGTCAATACGTAGCAAAAAACCCTTGCACCCCAGAGAATATTTTATGGGGGTGGGGTACATCCCAAAGATATTATAAACTTCATCCTTTTATCGCCAAGAATTCTGGTAGTCCGATGATGCTACTAGATTATTTAGCCCATAAGTTTTACTCGCGGAAAGTATGGGAAGGTCTGAGTACGAATCTTAATACGTCCGAAGATACTTTTAAATATCTATATTCAAAACAACTAAAACGAAGCATTTTAAACGGAAGAAAAGTAAATGGGATTGCCAAAGAGCATAGAATTCCTTTCTACATCTTGAAAAAGCTGATGCCAACTCAACACTGTGGAATCAGAAGTGCTTGGTATTTGTTAAATTCAGAAGAGGAACAAGAGATTACGTTTGAAACAATTGACAAACGAATAAAAGCTGATGGAAGATACTATCGCGGTCGAGATCGAACATACGATATTTATCTAATTCAAAAATGCGATTTACCTCCCGCAACTGTGGAATTTCTTCTAGAAGGAATTGCTCAAAGCTACAAAGCCGATCGACGTAAATTTGTTGCTAGACATCTAAAAACTCCAACATCTGTTTTGGAAACTTTAGTTAAAGATGAAGATCAAGGAGTAAGAGATGCTGCTATCTTTCGCTTGCAGCAAAAACAAGACAGCAAATTAAATTGAACGAGGTAGTTAACCACTAAGTAAAGTTGTCAGCATTCCCACTATATAATCAGTCAAATCTTGATCGAGAATAACACCAGTAGTTTTCCAGCAGCGATCGCTTTTGTCTTACTCTACAATCAAGCGATCGCCTTATCCGCACTATCAAACCATATAATCTCTAGCCAATTTCTGAGCAACCAAAGCATTAAGAGACATTCCTGCTTTTGTAGCTTCTAAAACTAGATTGCGATG
>JBCCDL010000779.1:0-3269 GCA_039030815.1 Cyanobacteria bacterium P01_A01_bin.83
CAAACTCAACTAGAGACAGAATTAATTGCATTTGATTCTTTACCAATGGAGCAAATATTAGAGGAAATAAATCAGGAAAGTAATAATTTATATGCGGAAGCTGTAGGTAAACTATTGGCTAAAAAATTAAATTCAGAAACCCCAATCGAAGCGATTAAATCAAGCTTAGATACTATCGGTATTAATCCTGATGAATATGTATTGATCGATGTATCTGGTTTATCTCGCCAAAATCTAATTACGCCTCAAGCATTAATTGCAATATTAAGAACGATGTCTCAGTTACCCGAAGGAATATCCTACCGCCAGACATTAGCTTTAGCGGGTACTAATGGAACGTTGAAAAATCGCTTTGTTAATTCTCCAGTAGCAGATAATTTATGGGCTAAGACAGGAACTTTAACAGGAGTAGGTAGTTTATCTGGTTATCTTATTAACGGTCAGGATACTGATCTTGTCTTGAGCATTTTAGTTAACAATTCAGAACTCAAAAGTAACAAAATAAGACAGGCAATAGATCAAATAATTGTGATCTTAAACCAGTATAGCAAGTGTTAGAAATCACAGACAGCAAATTGTTCCCTCAATTGTATAAAGATATTAAAAAGATGACCCAATAAACCCTTGGTAACTGTCTTTTTTTGGTAAACCTTATGTTAGCCTGTAAGCAACTATATAAAACAAATATTTTTTGCTTTTGACCTCAATATTTGTTGTCTTTAAGCTAGGTCATAACTATGAAAAGAATTACTATTAACTCAAAACAGAAGTTAGCTATTGCAGGTTTAGCGATCGCATTTACAAGTGTATTTTGTCAATCTGTAAATGCTCAAAGTTCAGATAAGAAAGTATCTGAAATTGGCTGGAAAAGTCGTTTAAGTAGCATGGGATTAAACAAGCCGAAAAATATCGGCAAAACCTATAATTTTTATTGTCAACCTGCATCGGAAAATTTTATGCATGGCAAAATTTGGGGAACGAATACTTATACGACAAATTCGGCTATTTGTTCTACCGCCGTTCATGCTGGAATGATTTCTGCGTCTGGAGGTGTAGTTAGTATCGAACTTAAAGAAGGACAGGAGTTTTATACTGGCAGCACTAAAAATCAGATTGCCAGTGAAGATCATGCTCGGACTGATATCAGCTTTACTTTTGTCGGTGAAGCAGTCGATGTAAACAATCCTGAATCTCGTAATAATCAACAGCGTCGTCCTGCGACAATTGAACAAGTTATGGTAAATAGTGTTCAGCGGGGTTTGGAAAGAACAATTGAAGAGGCTATTAGCGATCTTTTTAAATAGACACAGCGTCTTGCACTATAGTTTGAGTTTAGTCAAGCGACTGAGGAATCATTGGTATGATTTAGCATATTATTTACTAAACTAATAACTTTAAAATGGTTGATCGCTAACAAATTATGAAAGGCATTTGGTTAGAAGATAAACAACTAGAGTTAAAAACTGATCTGCCTATTCCTAAGCCACCGTTGGGAGAAAGCTTGGTGAGAGTTTTACGGGCGGGAATTTGCAATACTGACTTGGAATTACTCCGAGGTTACTATCCTTATACGGGCATTATCGGTCATGAATTTGTGGGTATTGTTGAGCAAGGGGCAGATCATCTTATTAATAAACGGGTAGTGGGCGAAATTAACGCCGTTTGTGGTCGATGTCGTTTCTGTCTCAGCGGACAACCTACCCATTGTGAGCAACGTTCAGTCTTAGGTATTGTCAACCGTAGTGGTGCCTTAGCCGAATATTTAACCATACCTGAAGCTAATTTACATCCCATACCAGACAATATTACTACCAATGCTGCAACCTTTACTGAACCTCTGGCAGCGGCATTAGAGATTCAAGAACAGGTTTTGATCACACCAGAAGCACGGGTGTTGGTTGTGGGAGATGGCAAACTAGGGCAATTAGTAGCACAAACTTTAGCTTTGACTGGTTGTGATTTATTAGCAGTTGGTCGTCATACGGAAAAGCTAGAGAAGTTAGAACGCAAAGGAATTAAAGTGGGTTTTGCCGATTTGGTAAAGCCAAAGAGTTTTGATATTGCAGTCGAATGCACAGGAAATCCTCAAGGCTTTACTCTGGCTTTACAAGGTTTACGCCCCAGAGGAACTTTAGTTTTAAAAAGTACCTATGCAGGTAATCTAACTTTAGATGCTTCTGCCTTAGTAGTGGATGAGATTACGATGATTGGTTCTCGTTGTGGTCCTTTTGCTAAAGCTTTGGAGTTATTGGCTAAAGACCAAGTAGATGTTACTTCTTTAATTGAAACTACCTATCCCTTAGAACAAGGATTGGCTGCTTTCGATCACGCTCAACAGAGAGGAGTATTAAAGGTATTGGTAAAGATGGATTGATAGCAATCGCTATAACTAAGTAGGTGGAGAAAAATAAAGTTAACTGTGGCGTTAGGAAGTCACAAAGGGCTTGCACACATGTAGTCACAAAGGGCTTGCCCGCATGTAGTCACAAAGGCGCATAGTTCGCCGCATGTAGTCAGAGGGTTTTCAGCTATTTGTTCAGTGACCACATAGTTCAGTTTAATTATGTCTGTCTACTTATTCAGCTCAAATTATTTAATTATTAATTAAATTAAGTCGTATTAACTCAAAAAATATGTAGGGAAGCTACATAGATATCCCTACATAAATATTAATAATTACTGTCTATAAACAATAACTACAAATTAACCAACAGGTTGAGGAGGATTACTAGCCGAAGGACGACGAGCAATAACCTGATCGATTAGACCATATTCCTTAGATTCCTCGGCAGACATAAAGAAGTCTCTTTCTGTATCTTCCTCGATTTTTGATAGAGGTTGACCAGTGTGATCTGCCAAATGTCCGTTCAGTTTTTGCTTGAGATATAAAATGAGATCTTTCGCAAGGCTGGCGACGACAAGAGCGTTGCAGCCCTTGAGGTGATCTATGCCGAGGAGGTCTCCCACGTCGCCTATGGCGCCAAGTGGTTCAACTTCCTCTGCGGGCGGCACGACCTCGACCCCACCGCCACCTTCCACGCCCTCGTCCGGCGCTACTTCAAGGGCGGCACCAAACCGCCCTTCAACGAGGAAAAGCGCGCCGAGGCCGGTTTGCCGCCGGATTTCTACTGGCCGCTCGCCGACGAGGCCGCGCGATAACGCGGCGGTCACGGGTGGCCCCTGCAGCCAAGAGACGTTGCGGAAAGGTCGCTATTTCGGCGGCATGCTGCCGATTTCCGGCGCCCGAATGTCGCAATTGGCCATGTAAC
>JBCCDL010000780.1:0-3256 GCA_039030815.1 Cyanobacteria bacterium P01_A01_bin.83
AAGCTTTAGATGGAATCAACTATAAAGACCTTGATGAAGTTTTTATCTGTTCGTGGGAGGATGTTAAGGAATCTGCTAGTTTATATTGGAAATTAAGAACCGTTGGTGTCAATTGGAGAATTTTGCCGATTAATATTAAGCTGCCTGAAAGGCAAGCTGAAATTGCCACTATTATTGGCGTACCTACAATTAGATTGGCGCAATCGGCAATTGTTGGCATTGATTTTTTCAGCAAACGTATTTTTGATGTCTTAGTATCATCAGTATTGTTAGCAGTTTTTGGTCTGCCAATGCTGCTGATTGCCTTGCTGATTAAATTAGATTCACCAGGCTCAATTTTGTATAAGCAAACTCGGGTCGGACTTAAGGGAAATCACTTTAAGATTTGGAAGTTCCGAACCATGGTAGAAAATGCCAGCGAATTGCAGAAAAAACTTGAAGAACAAAATGAGGTCAAGGGGGGAATTTTGTTTAAGATCAAAGACGATCCTCGCATTACCTCAGTTGGCAAATACCTGCGTCGTTATAGTCTTGATGAGTTACCTCAATTGTTCAATGTACTTCGTGGGGAAATGAGTTTAGTTGGTCCGCGCCCTTTACCAGTAAGAGATGTGGCTAAGTTTTCTCAAGACCATTTCTTCCGCCAAGAAGTATTGCCAGGGATCACAGGATTATGGCAAGTCAGCGGTCGTTCAGATACTGGTTCCGATGGTGTATTCAATTTAGATTTTGAATACATCAAAAACTGGTCCTTAGGTTTAGATTTTAAAATCCTGTTACAAACTTTTCAGGTAGTTCTCGGGGCTAAAGGAGCATATTAAAAATTTAGAATAGTGAGTGTGTCATATAGCAGATAACGTCTGGTGAGACGTCCTGGTGCGAGATTTCTCCACATTTATGACCGCTCACATTTGTGAGTTTATACCCACTAAATTCTTGGATGCGGCATTAAAGCTTTAACCCGATATAGATAGAAATAAAAGGGATCTGCTGATTAAAGTAAATCCTACAATTAAAATATTACCTTGGTTTTCAGTTTATATAGTTCAACATAGTTAATTTTATTACTTGAAATTTATGGATTCCAACTTACATATAGAAGAATACATAGACTTTAATCGTTATTGGCAGGTGTTAAAACGTCGTTGGGTGCCTGCGACCATAACTTTTGCAGGTATTCTGACCCTCTCTTTGGTAGCAGCTTTAACTTCAGAAGACGTTTATCAAGCACAAGCTCAATTACTGATAAAATCTGATCGCTCTTCTGGATTTATAGATATTCCTGATGGCAGTCCCGAGATCAAGCAATCTGTGCTAGATAAAGATCCGATTGAAACTGAGGCAAAAATTCTCCAGTCACGACCAATCTTGGAGAAAGTAATTCAAGAGCTAGACTTAAAATCAACAGATGGTAAACGGTTAACCTATAAGCAGGCAAGCAAATCTTTTGATGTTAGTCCGATTATCGGCACTGATTTGCTTCAGGTAAATTATGAAGACCCCGATCCTGACGTGGCGGTAGCTTTTGTACAGAGGGCAGTTGAACTGTATTCAGAAGGCTATACTGTGGCAGATCAAACCGAAACCAAAGAAGCGAGGGATTTTATCAATCAGCAGTTGCCCAAACTTGAAGCCAAGGTTCAAGAGGCTGAGGAAAACATGCGTCTATTTAAAAACCGTAATGGTGTTTCTAATTTAGAGGTTCAGATTGACGCTACTATTGCTTCTGTATCTCAGATTGAAAACCAGATAGATCAAGTTAGCGCTCAGTTAAACGATATCAATGCTCGATACAATAGATTGCAAAACCAACTGGGAATGAGCTGGCAGGAAGCTTCGGCTGTTAGTTCCCTAAGTCAGTCTGTAAGTGTTCAACAAACTTTGAACCAATTACAAAAAACCAAGGTGCAGCTAGCTCAACAAAGTAATTTCTTGTCTGATAGCGCGCCGCAAATCATCAGTTTAAAAGAAAAGCAGGCTGACTTAACTGCTCTTTTGCAACAGGAGATTGCCAGCACTTTAGGTTCCGAGCAACAAAGTTTAGCCAATAACATAAATATCTTGAGCTTAGGGGATCTCAAACAAGCACAGCTTTCTGAATTTGCTGATTTAGGACTACGTAAAGAAGGATTAGAACAGAGATTAGCTTCCCTAAGAAGCGCTTATAATACCTATCGACAAAGATCTAATTTATCTCCTCAATTACAGGAGCAACAGCGAGAATTAGAGCGTAAACTTAAGGCAGCTCAATCTACCTATGAAACTCTCTTAAATAGACAAAATGAAGCAGGAATTATCGAAGAGAGGGAGATTGACAAAGTTCGGATAATTGCCAACGCAGCGATCGCAGAAGACCCTGTCAATCCTGATGGTAAAGTTATAGTGGTAGCGGGTGCAATGATGGGAGCCTTGTTTGGTATGGCACTAGCTTTCTTACTAGATTTAAAAGATAGAACTATCAAAAATACCAAGGAAGTAGAAAATTTATTTGCTTATCCACTTCATGGAGTAGTACCCGATTTGAGTTTGGCTAGTGGAATTAAACAGTTACAACTTCCAGGTTCCAATGCCGAGTATCTTTCAGAACAACCTGTCTCAATGATGCCTCTTAAAGAAGCGTATCAAAATATTCAGGTCAATCTCAATTTGTTAGATACTGATACTAAACAAAAGATAATTGCCGTCACCAGTTCTGTGCCTCAGGAAGGAAAGTCTTCGGTATCAGCTAACTTGGCAATGGCGAGAGCCCAATGTGGTCAGAGAATCCTTTTGATCGATGGAGACATGCGTCGTCCAACTCAACACCGCATTTGGGAAATTGACAATCAGCTTGGTCTGAGTAACGTTCTTCAGTATGATACTACCTGGCAAGATGCAGTGCAAAATACAATGCCAAATCTTGACGTATTGACCGCTGGGAAGCTTCCTGAAAATCCCATTGCTTTACTAGATTCTCTGTGGTTCAAAGATTTTGTGGCTGAGATTTCTCAACACTATGACCAAATTATTTTTGATACCCCACCCTTAATTGGGATTGCTGATACCAAGATTATTGGTAAAGTTGCTGATGGTTTTCTGTTTGTAGTTAGACCAGGAGTAGCTGACTACTCAAGTGCAGCAGCGGCGAAGAAAATGCTTGACGGTACGGGGCAAAAAGTCCTCGGTGTGATTGTTAACGGGGCAAATATGGACAATGAACCATACCACTACAATAGCCATTACTATGCCAGTCAAAATTAAGATGCAAAGTAAAGCG
>JBCCDL010000781.1:0-3255 GCA_039030815.1 Cyanobacteria bacterium P01_A01_bin.83
AAATAGCACCTTATTATAGTTATGAATGGATAAAAGCCTTAAGAATTTATCATCAAGAATTACTCGCTCAACAACAACTAAAAGATTACGAAGCTCAAGGAAATATTTATAAAAAAATAGCCTATGCCTATTCTGCTTTAGGAGTTATTCAGCGCAAAATTGAGTACTATCAATATGCGATTCAAGCTTATAATCAAGTAAATAATCGAATAGCACCAGCATTTATTTTTAATAAACTGGGGGAAGCATATTTAGAATATGGCGAACTAGAAGAGGCTGAGAAATATCTTCAACTTGCTTATTGGGCATTTCAAGAACAGTTACTTGATTTAAATATTAATAATAAATTTAAATATGATTCCGATGTTGGTAATAATTTAAGCTTTTTGGCTCAGGTTTCTCTTCTTAAAGGGCAATATGCTCAAGCTATAAGTTATGCTGAGCAAGCAAAGGATTTCAGAATATCTAATAATAACCGTTTTAATCTAGGGAAGATATATCTACAAGCTGGACAAGCTAAAAAAGCAATTGAATATTTTGACAATCCAACAGAATTATGTAGAAAAAATAGAGCTAGCTATCGTAGTATTCCAACGCTTAACGACTTAGCAAGGGCTTATATGATTGAAGGTAATATATCCAAGGCAATCGACTGTTACAATCTTGCTTTGAACGCAAGTAAAAAAGATAATATAGACCGCGCCGATTCTTATCTTGGTTTAGGAAAAGCGTCTTCTATTACCAAAAATAAAAATAAAGATAAAGCTATATTCTATTTTTTAGAAGCACTAAATATTTATCAACAAACAAACAGTATCAAAAATATTTTCAAAATACACGAGGCTTTAAGAAGCCTTGGCAATATTCATGAAAAATCAAATAATTTAAATAGAGCCATTTTTTATTACGAGCAGTCATTAGCATTAGCTTTTGAAGCTAAATATCTTTTAAGAGAAGCTTATCCACAGCAGTTTTACCATGAAAGTAATGCTACTTTGGAAAAGCTACTTTTACTCCTTACAAAGACTAAACAAGTAAATAAATATTCTCAGTGGTATAAACGAAAAAATAGCTTTAAATTTAATCACTATCTAAAAGTAAAGCAAATAAATGATTTTTCAACAGACTCTCAGCAAAAAATAGTAGTTACTCAATGGAAAAAAAAGCTTCAAGAACTAAAATATGCTTATCAAAATATACCTGATAATGTATATTATCAAGACTGTAAAGTAAGAGAAGCCAGATATATACAATTAAGGCAGGAGCTTAAAAATTTCATAGGTGAAATTAGTCAGAAGCATCCTGATATTGCTGAATTGTTGCAGATAGATGCTTGGCAATTGCAAACTGTTTATCCAAACACAATTTGTAAGGAAAGACCTCCATCAATATATAGTCCATATATTTTCTAAAAAGATAATTATTAAAACTGATTTATCTTAAATACTGGAAAGACAGATTAAAAGTCAGACCAACTTTCAGAGTTGAAAACTGAGGTTGAACTAGGCTTGGCTGAGGTCAAAGGTAAAACTAAAGCATTAAATGTTAAAATAGAAAATTTAGATAAGAGAATTGGTTCTAACTTTAGTAGATTAAAACAAACCTAGATTAGAACCAATCACTTACATTGAGAACAAATAGCTAATTTCTTTTAGAAAAGATTAATAATATCCTTTACAGATTGAGTGGTATCTTTAACATTATCCATTTCATCTTTAAGAGAACGGCTATTAAAGCTTGGTTTAGATGTATTGTTGCTATATTTATCATTTGAATTATTGTTCATTGATTTTGCTTCATCAGGAAGACAAGAAGTATAGCTATTATAGGTAATTCCTTCCCAATTTACTCCCCTTAAATCTGCACCGCAAAAAGATACTTTGCTCACATCAGCATAACTAAAGTCAGCATTTCTTAAATCAGACCCATCAAAACTTACCCCTACAGAGTTTGTCTGGCTAAAGTTAGCATTTCTCAAATCTGAATTTTTAAATGAGCCTTCTGATAAGTTAGCTCCTGCTACATTTATATTCTTTAATGATGCGTTAGTTTCATTAATTCTACTTAGATTACAATCAATACATTTTCCTGTTCTTTTAAAAATTGAGACTTCTTCTTGGTCTGCACTAAAAGCAGGAGTTACGGTTCCTGCTGCTAATAGCAAACTCGTAGCTATCAAGAATTTAAAGTTCATATTATTAAGTAAAAATAGTTATTTTTTTATTTTGTTATGTCACTATTCTTACTGAGTAAAAATATTTTGTATAGTCTTTTTACAGCATTTTTACGGATAGATAAAGTTTGAATAAATATGTGGCGTTTTTTCTATTGGTAGCATAATCATGATTAATCTAGTCAACAATGATCAAAAAGCGATCGCTCTTTCTTTTCAGTTACGTAATTCCCCGCATGATATGCTTTGTAATCGTATCATTGGCGTTAGACGTAACAATCTAGTAGATAATGGCATTAATGTATTGTGGAATTTAGTTACAGATGAGGCTTAATTTATACTCCATTTTCAATTTACTCAATATCTCTAACTTATTCTAAAAGCTTTCCACAATCCCTAATCCCTGCCTCAACTATCTTATATTTAATACAGCAAGACTACTTATAACTAAGAATAAAACTTTTAACATCCTCAATAGAGGTAGTTTTAGCTACAGTTTGGGGAAAATCATTCATAGCGCTTTCTGAACCAAAAAGGATAATCGGTTTGCCATGGCTTATAGCTAAATTCACTTCGTTTTTAGTTCCATCAGCTCCAGGCAATGCTACTATGACATCACTACTGAGAACACAGACATAGTTGCGGCTAATTTGATTTTTGTTTTTGCTATCAAATCTATCTAGAGGAGTAACAATACTAAGTTCAATCCACGGGTTAGGATAGCCATTCAAGGGGATAAACTGTCCTACATTATTAACTTTAGTGGGAATGATGCCAATACAGATTCCCAAACGATTTTCAATTTGGCAAAAAGCAGCAGCAGCAGCAGTCATCACACCTGAACCACCTCCAGTCAGCAGGTGATAATTTTGTCTTGCAATCCACTGGGCTAGGGGAATAGAAAACTCTGACCACGGTTGCTGTCCCGAACCCATTATGCCCACTACTTTTCTTTGCTTAAACACCATTTGCCAAATGTCTTATATGAAATTGTCTTGGTTAGTGGTTACTGAACTTGAACCTCCCATCGGTAAACCGAGGGATTCCCATATAGACTCTTAGCTAGGCTATTGCCCCCGCCA
>JBCCDL010000782.1:0-3253 GCA_039030815.1 Cyanobacteria bacterium P01_A01_bin.83
AGAAAAAAACTATCAACTTCAAAACTGTTGGGTAGTTCTCCCTTTCGTTCTCCAACAAAGTTAAATCCCGTACCAAAACCCAATCCCTGTAAATTTCCCGACTGAAGTTCGTAAGTTGTCCACAAACTAGCACTATGTTCGGGAATACCAGGGAGTCTACTACCTAAAACTTCTGGGTCGTTGTCTTCTGTTACTTCACCATCAATATAAGCATAGGAAGCAATAATGTTCCAACCAGGCATAATTCTTCCACTCAACTCTAAATCGACACCCTGACTTTGTTGTTCTCCCGTGGAGATCAAGAAAAAGGGATTGTCAGGATCGGTTGTTGCTACATTTTGCCTGGTGATATCGAAATACGCTACTGTACCCGAAAGACGGTTAGCAATAATATCGCCTTTGATACCGATATCAAACCCCTCTCCTGTCTCTGGTTCTAAAGGTTCACCCTCAGCATCAATAGCAGCGTTCGGCGCAAAAGATTGAGAATAGCTAGCAAATAGAGAAATCGGCTCAATTGGCTGATAGACAATACCAACGTTAGGAGTTACCTCATCATCGTTTTGATTGGTTTCTTCACCAGTTGTATTCTCAGTCGTATCCTGGTCAACTACGTCGTAGCGCACCCCTGCTGACAAAATTAGGTTATCTAAAATATCAATTCGATCGTGTAGGTACACTCCCAGTCGATCTGTCTTGACCTCGGTGCCCTGCAATAGAGGAGGAGCTTCTTCAGGTTCGGGAACTGCAAAGAAATCTGGTTCTGCATCAAAAATGTTAATTATAGAAGTAAATTCGGGTTCGGGAGAAGCTCTAGTTGCCAAGTTATTTTCTGAATGAGATAGATCTACTCCAAACAAAAGATTATGCTCTAGCGGACCCGTATTAAAGTTTCCTTTAACATTAGTGTAGAGCGAATAGGCATCGTCTTCTATTGATTGATTACTTATCAAACGAGTTAACTCTCCAGTCGATTCATCTAAGTCGAACGGCAGTTCTAGAAAGTCATCATACTCAAAATTATTGAAAGAATAACGAAACCGATTGCGTAATTGCCAGTTTTCGCTGAAACGATGCTCCAATGTGTAGCCTACATTCAAGTTTTCTCTTGATTGAGTATCGTCGGGATTGTTATTTATTCTTTCTGGGGGAATATCGGCAATCCCCTCACCAAAAGCGACTGTACCGAAGTCTGCGAGATCGTTGTCTTCAGCATATTCTAGGCTTATGCTCAGATCTGTGCGATCGCTAATTTGCCAGGCAATAGTAGGGGCGATGAAAAAGCGGTCAAAACTACTGTCATAATCTCGAAAACTATCTTGGGTTCGATACAGTGCATTAAAGCGATAGAGTAGGCTACCATCCTCGGTCAACGGACCCGATAGATCGATGCTGGGACTGATAAAATTTTGGCCGCCTCCCTGAAGTTGCACATTGTAATAGGGTTCGGCAAGAGGTTTTTTGGTCACTAAATTAATTAATCCTCCTGGTTCTGCTTGACCGAACAATACCGATGCAGGTCCTTTTAAAATTTCGACTCGCTCCAAATTGGCTGTTTCTGGAGCTGAAGCTGCACCGAATTCGCCAAGATCTTCAAACCCATCCCGTAAAATTTGTGCATCTTCAAATCCGCGAATCGCAGCATCAAAACTCCGACCACCATTATTACCAAGGAACGTTACTGCCGCAGCATTTTCAAGCACCTCTTCGAGGGAGATCGCCTGCTGGTCTTCAATCACCTGTTCGGGAATCACCTGAATCGACTGGGGAACATCGCGCAGCGGTGCATTAATTCTGCCACTGATATCCGCATCGGGGACAAAATACTCTTCTTCTTCTGCTCCCTGTCCTGTGGCAATCACGTTAATTGAATCATCTGGCTCATCTGCGGTAGTAGTGCGATCGGTCGTAACGCTTAATACCAAATCGTCTCCACCAGGTAAGATTTCTGCGCTTGGTGCCTGAGTTTCTCCCGTGATTCTGACTCTAATACTATTTTCAGTAGCTTTGTTTACCCTAACGCTGGTAATTCCTGGTGCGGGATCGAGTTCAGTTATACCGTTTCTGATGGCAAATGCTAAAGTTGCATCCAAAATGTCGATAACTAAATCGTTACCTTCTGGCACAATTAACGGTACTAATTTTTCAGTTTCTGCTACTGTTTTTAGAACTAACTCTAACCCTTCATCAGTTTGAATAACTTCAACTCCTGTAACCTGCGTCACACCCTGAGCCAATAAGTCTGCCGCATTTCCTCTATTGTTTTGTTTTGGGTCGAATACAGATGGGGGACTGGGAGAGGTCTCTAGCAAAGTCAAATCTTCTGGTCTCCCTGCCTCCTCCGCTATAACGGAGCAAACTAAAAATATTCCTAATAAACTTGTTGATAATCCTGTAATTATTGATAGGCGTAACAATATGTCTGACAGCTTTTTCATTAAAACTCCTCAAGTAAAGCGATCACTTTATTTAAAATATTCTTTTATAGTGAATTGACAAATATTCTAGATTGAAGCAGTTACTTATCTAACTATTGAAATAATTTATTAATAATTTAACTGTGGTTTCTGCCTCTTCACCAAGAGCGAGGGCACTAGCTGTCCCATAGACTGGAGTATGGCTGATGCTGATCAGCCACTCGTCAATACTAAGTTCGGTCGCTACTTTTAGGGTGGTGCCGTAGAGAACGACAAAAGGTTTACCCGTGGGCAGTCGTTGGATCTCAATTGACCGCCAAGGGATAGATTCCCCCTCTTGACCTAAAGCTTGGAAAACGGCTTTTTTAGCAGCGATACGACCAGCAAGAAACTGAACCCGCTTGATACGCAACCGAGCGAGTTCTCGTTCTGTCATCGTGAGGCAGTGCTTTTCTAAATACTGTCCTTTTTGCTTATAAATCTCATTAATCTGTCTTACATCAATGAGAGAGATTCCATGACCGATAATATTCATGGGATAACTCTTGCTTTATGTTTGCAACACCAACTTGGTTAACATCGTATTCATCTTGTTAACCGACTCGATATACTCTTTAAGTAAGACTGATTCAGCAACAATGCCCGCTCCTGCATTAAGATAGATTTCCTGGTCATACTGGTAGACCGAACGAATAGCGATCGCTATATCAGCCGTGCCGTTACTATCAACCCAACCAATCCCACCAGCATAAATGCCTCTTGGTTCATCCTCCAAGCGATCAATCCAAGCCAAAGCTTTTTGTTTGTCAATGCCAGAGACGGTGATACCTGGGAAC
>JBCCDL010000783.1:0-3244 GCA_039030815.1 Cyanobacteria bacterium P01_A01_bin.83
ACAAAGTAAAGGAGCAGCCTGTAAATCAGGAAATCCTTCGGGAATAGCGAAGCAAAAGCCTTCATCAGCAACGGCATATTCCGCATAACCGCCATTAAGATCGTATCCTGTAAAGAGAGAGCGATCGCACAAGTTTTCTTTACCCGCCAGACAATAACGACAGTCATTGCAAGTATGCCCCAGCCAGGGGACGCCGACGCGAGTACCCACAGCATATTTGTTAGCTTTTGTCCCAGTCTCCACCACCGTACCGACAATCTGATGACCTAATATCAGAGGTAGTTTTGGTTTGTCTAATTCACCATCAACAATGTGTAGATCGGTGCGACATACCCCGCAGACATGAACCTTGAGTAAGACCTGTTGGGGTTGCGGTTGGGGAGTCGGTAACTCCTGAAGCTGTAAGGCTTGACCTGCTTGGGTTAAAACCATTCCTCGCATCGCGATCGCCTCCTCAATCTTTGACTATACTATTAATTTAACAATAGCGTTCCGCAACCATATAGATGCTCCTTGCCGTTTAAAAAGAAGTAGGCAATAAATAAAAATTAAATAGAAAAATTATTAAAATGTCAGCTTTTATATGGTGGTGGACTTTGAGTTCATCTCTTTGCTCGCTAATTGCCGCGATAATTGCCAGAGGTGCTTTTGGAACTGGTTCTACTCAGCTAATTTATATTGCATTTATAGTTTATTGGATTTTACTGGGGTTGGTGCAATGGAAAATGTTAAATCCATATATTTCCAATGCTTATATTTGGGGCTTAGTTACTATCGTTGGTGGCATAATTTGCTCGCTTTTACTGGCAGCAGGTTTAGTTTTAGCTTTGGGATTTCCTCTACGAAATGTCTCTTTTTCTCTTGGAAGTTCTAATCTTAGTGGTGGGGATATTCTGATATCTTATACCTTGGCGATTCTATTATTATTTGGTTCAGGATTTTTACTAGGTTGGTTGCAAAAGTTAGTTCTTCAAAGCTCAATTTCGCCTATCAATACTAATTATATTGCCTGGATATCTAGTTGTACCTGGCTATTAACAACGCCATTGTTAGGAATAGTATATTTCTCACTAGCAAGATATCATCCTTTTTTCTATATCTTATTAGTAACTGTTTTTTCTATATTTGCCAACTTGGCTAAAGGCTCAGTAATAAGACAAATACTATCTTCTCGTGGATTAATATTGGAAGATATTTTGTTTAGAAAGACTATAGCCCAAATCTCAATAGCATCACTTATTGCTCTAGGTTTAGCTTATCCTATTAGATATAAAATTCTAGAAAAAATTGGTTTTACCGAAGTATTACATGGAGCAGTAAGCGAAGGAAAAATTAATGCCAAAAAGTATCTAGATGGTGGTGGTAATCCTAACGGTATGTCCAAATATAACTATTCTTTATTACATACTGCAACTTGGAAAGAGAATCTACCTTTAATAAAATTATTAATTGAAAGAGGGGCTGATATCAACATTCAGGGTGGGAGGTATCAAGAAACCCCCTTGCATAAAGCTACAAGCAAATCGACTGCGGAACTCCTACTAGTAAATGGAGCAAAAGTAAATGCTCAAAACAAAAACGGAGGTACTCCTCTACATTCTATAGCTAAACTGGATTTAGAGGCTGTAGAAATATTATTAAAATATGGCGCAGATCCAAACATCCCAGGTTTTGGTGAAAAGACTCCTTTATATTATATCCGTAACTCCGAACAGGCAAAAATACTGTTAGAAAATGGTGCAGATCCCAACGTTAAAGATAAATATGGAGATACTCCTTTGCATGCAATATACAGGGCTGAAAAAATTGAAATTAGCGAAAAGGTCGAGATAGCAAAGATTCTAATTCAGTACGGTGCAGATGTTAATGCCAAAAATAAACTGGGAAATACTCCTTTGTACAATGTTGCTTCTACTTCTTCGTTGCAGTTAGCAAAATTACTAATTGATGCTAGAGCCAATGTAAACGTTGTAAATAATGTTGGCTATACCGTTTTACATAATACTTATAAAAAGGCTGTAGGAGAATTATTTATTGAGAATGGTGCCGATGTTAATGCTAGAGATAATCAAGGTAAAACTCCATTACATCATGCTGTCAAAAGAGGAGAAATTGTCAAACTATTGATTGAAAATGGCGCAGATATTGATGTCAGAGATAATCAAGGCAAAACCCCGATTGAATACACTAACAATGAAGAAATTATCAAACTGCTGATTAAAGAAGGTGCAGATATTGATGTTGAAAATAATTGAGGTAAAAATAAGAACCTACTATTTTTATTCAAAAATCCGTGACAGACACTCGCTCACAAATTCCTCAAGCTTTCGATCTATATTTTTATCAAGATATAAAGGTGAATAAATGAGATGAATGCAGTTTTCACCAGCCGACGCGATGCAGGACAAAAATTAGCTCAACAGCTTACTGCTTGCACTAAGTACCCAGATGCGGTCGTGCTGGCATTACCTCGCGGAGGCGTACCCGTAGCTTATGAAATAGCCACTAATCTTGATCTTCCTTTAGATGTTTGTTTAGTCAAAAAATTGAGTCTCCCAAAAGCACCAGAAACCGCAATTGGAGCAGTTGTAGAAGATGCTTTAATCCACGATTACAGTGGTAAGTTAACCATTATTGACCAAGATTATGACCCAAACAATTCTTCTGAAATAGAAGCGATTGCAGCTCAAGCTAGAGCCGAACTGAGATGGCAAGATCGTTGTTATCGAAACTATCGCCCCATACTTCAAGTAAAAGGCAAGGTAGTTATCATTGTTGATGATGGTTTGGCTACGGGTTTAACTATGCAGGCTGCAATTAAAGCTTTACGTCAACTTCAACCCCAAAAAATTGTTGTTGCCATTCCCATAGCATCTTCTAAAGCGATCGCTCGTTTAAGAAGTTTGGTAGATAAGATTATCTGTTTATTTATTCCCAATTCTTTGGGTGCGGTCGGTTTTTGGTATGAAGATTTTACTCAGATATCGGATCGCGAAGTTTGCGACCTATTATCTCAAAAACCTGTGGGGAAGGTAGTTAGTAGTTAGTGGTTAGTAGTTAGTCGCTGAATCTAAGGGAGAAAAATTATGCCTAGAAAAAAACGCGAACAAGTACCGAAATCGAGTCCACTTGGGTGGAGCATGATTATTACGGCAATTTTCTTGATTGTGTTTAGCCTGTTTTTGCCAGCAACTCCTGCTAAAGAAGTTCAACCCTATAGTAAATTTATCGATCTTGTAGAAAG
>JBCCDL010000784.1:0-3238 GCA_039030815.1 Cyanobacteria bacterium P01_A01_bin.83
CGTTTCGTTAGTCTAAACCACAGTTATGACCAAACTGTCATAGGCTTATCACTCTGTTGACACAACCAGTTGATAAATTGTATTTATTCCCAAGGAAAGTTTTACACAAAAACTTACCAGAATATATGCCAAGCAAAAATTAGACATAGCTGATAAATGCTTTGAACTTTTGCTAACAGTCAACAAAATACTAAACAACACTGTAGTGTTCGCTAGCTAATTGTTGAGGCAGAAATTTAATTAATTTACATATATCAACGATCAATATTTAGCTTCACCTGAGGAGGAAGTTTAATATGTCTGAGTTTAATGGTGTGATGATGCAGTATTTCCACTGGTACATTGAGCCTAATGGTAACTTGTGGAATGAATTAGCTCAAAATGCAGCAAATTTAGCTGAAGCGGGAATTACCTCCGTTTGGCTACCTCCAGCTTATAAAGGTATTGGTGGCGGTTATGACGTGGGATATGGAGTTTACGATATGTTCGATTTAGGAGAGTTTGACCAAAAAGGTTCGGTTCGGACTAAGTATGGCACTAAAGATGAATATGTTAAAGCCATTAAAGCGGCTAAGAAAGCTGGGATACGCACCTACGCTGATGTGGTTTTAAATCATAAGATGGGTGCTGATGGCGAGGAGGAAATTGAAGCTACTCCCTTTGACCCTGAAGATCGTCATCGGGCAATTGGCGAACTACAACAGGTTAAAGTTCCTACCCACTTTACTTTTCCTGGAAGAGACGGCAAATATTCAACTCTTGAATGGCACTGGTGGCATTTTGATGCGGTTGACTACAATGCTTACGATCAAGAGAGTAACGCTATCTATCTATTTAAAGATAAACAGTTTGATGACGAAGTAGATTTAGAAAAAGGCTCGTTTGCATATTTAATGGGTTGCGACCTTGATATGCAGCACCCTGAAGTTAGAGACGAACTTAAGTATTGGGGTGAATGGTATATTGATACTACTGATGTCGATGGTTTTCGTTTTGATGCGGTTAAGCACGTTAAAGCGGGATTCTTCCCCGAATGGCTTAATCATGTCAGAAAATATGCAGGCAGGTCTTTGTTTGCCGTTGGAGAATACTGGTCAAATGAGATCGAAGCTTTGCATCACTTTATTGGTGCTACTGGTGGCGACGTGGCTTTATTTGACGCGCCTTTGCACTACAATTTTACCGAAGCTAGCAAATCAGGCAACGACTATGACATGCGTCAAATATTTGATGGCACCTTAGTTAAAGACCAACCAGCTTTGGCAGTAACCCTAGTAGAAAACCACGATTCGCAACCATTACAGTCTTTAGAATCAGTAGTAGAAGCTTGGTTTAAACCCTTAGCATATGCCTTAATCTTACTCAGACGAGATGGCTATCCCTGTATATTTTATGCCGATTACTACGGTGCTAGCTACAAAGATACTGGTAATGATGGACAGGAGTACGAAATTTTCCTTGACAGTCACAAGTGGTTAATCGATAAGTTTCTCGAAGCCCGTAAAGAATATGCTTTTGGCGAACAATATGATTATTTTAATCATGCCAACTGTATTGGCTGGACAAGACTGGGGGATGAATCCCACCCAGGAGGAATGGCAGTGGTGTTGAGCAATGGTGATGCGGGATCTCAATGGATGGAAGTTGGTCAAGCCAACCAAACCTATATTGATCTCACAGAACATATTAACGAACCTATTACTACTAACGATCAAGGTTGGGCAGAGTTTCCTTGCCTAGCAGGTTCGGTTTCTGTTTGGGTTCCCCAGTAAATATCTTTTAAATCATCTTAAGCCTGTATCAAAGCACCTTCAGCCGAAATTAATTATACAGGCTTAATCTTAGTCTCTCTTCAATAGCAATAATCTAGCCAGTCTACTAGTCCTTAAAAGTTACCATGACTATTCTGCTTACCTATAATCCTCGTTCTGTGTCTAGAATTCAGCATTTTCTGAGTCGAATTAATAATAAATTTAACTTGACTAAACTATGGAATCTAGATACTGGTAATTGGCGTTGGTTAAATGAAAAGCAAACCCCCATCGCACAAATTAATCGTAATATGTGGCGGTTGTCTGTTCCCAGCTTTAGTTTTCACTTTATGCTCAGTCTGTCGGCAATAATTGCTACTTTAGGATTACTTTCTAATAGTGCTGCGGTAATTATTGGTGCGATGATTGTTGCCCCATTGATGGGTCCCATTGTGGGAATGGCTTATGCTACGGCTATGGGCAATCGTAAATTATTACGTCGTTCTAGTTTTACTGTACTTAAGGGCATTACCGTTACTATTGCTGTTGCTTGGCTTATTACCTCAATTATTCGCCTGGACACTGTAGATACGGAAATTATGTCCCGTATCAAACCAACCCTAATCGATTTTGGCATTGCTATGGCAGCGGGAGCAGCAGGGGCTTTTGCCAATACTCGTCGCAGTATTTCTAATGCTTTACCAGGAGTTGCGATTGCCGTAGCTTTAGTGCCACCTTTAAGCGTAGTGGGAATCGGCTTGGCACAAGGCAAAAGCGAGATTGCTTTAGGAGCATTGTTATTGTTTTCAACTAACTTAATCTGTATTGTTTTTTTTGGTAGCTTAGTATTTTTGTTCCAGTCTTATGGCAATATCGAGCGAGCAAAAAAAGGATTGGCGATGTCTACAGCGGTCATGTTTTTACTGGGTATTCCTTTAACTATTTCGATGCGAGAGTTAATTGTCAAAAAGAATGTTCGCCACCAAATTGAAAATTTTATTATTTACGAAACAGATATTTTTAACAATACAGACGTTAACTCGATCGAAGTTACTCCCAGAAAAGGATATCTCAGGGTGGATATTGAAGTAGCCGCACCCCTTAATTCAATTTCCCAACAGCAGATTGAACAGGTCAAGGATACTTTAGCTCAACTGATTGGCAAAGAAATTTACTTAGACGTAGAAGTAATTCCCATGAGACGCTTAACAGCATCTAGTAATTAGCTGTATTTTTCAATAAAACCTGCGATCGCATTATTAACAACTGACCTTACGCAGTGCGTACCAAAAACTAGTGTTTCGGGTCGTTAGTCGTTAGTGGAGTCCCTACTATATGAGTCACCCAAGCCTTTGTTATATGAATTACTCTAATGTCTGCTACAAATAAAAACTTTGTAAGGGCGAACAGCCTTTCGCCCCTACGCATTAATATGATGCACTACTTTTATATTTCATGTTACTTCCTACCAATCATAAATCAACGAG
>JBCCDL010000785.1:0-3233 GCA_039030815.1 Cyanobacteria bacterium P01_A01_bin.83
GGCGATGCTTGATTTTTGTGCCAGATGATACTGTAGTTGTTCGCTGCTGGTTTGTTTATCTTTGAGTCTATTTTGCAATAGTTGTTCTAATTCCCGCAATTTCTCCTGAATTACGGGATATTCCTGTTGTGCCTTTTGTAACTCTTGATGTTTTAGTTGCCAGGATTGCGACTGTCTCAAGGAGGTCAATAGATTTTGATGAGTAGTGCGATCATATCTTAATTCTAAAATTTGGCTGTCTAAGGTGTTGATTTGCTGTTGGATATCTGAATTGATGTGCAGTTTTTCCAAACTAGTTTGCAGATCTCCTATTTCTTTTTGCAACAGTGGCTTTTGCTCATCTAATTTTGCCTGACGTTTTTTAGCATCTTCAATTTTGGCTTGTTTAATTTCTGCCCATCGCAAACTATCAACTTCTCCTCTGACTAAGGCATGAGTTTGTTCATCATAGTTAAGAGTCTGTAATTCTCCAGCTACCTGCTTGATTCGTGCCTGTAAATCCTCGGCATAGCTGCCACTTTGCAGTGATCGCTCTAAATTATCTCTTTCTTCTTGCGTTACCCGCAGTTGGTCGTAGACTTCTTCGGTTGCTTCTAACTGTGCTTCAAGCTGTCCATACTTTTGTTGCAGAGAATCAAAAGCCGAAATTTCTTGAGAGACTGCCCGATGTTCATTAAGCAAAAGCTGGATTTCGCGATCGCAGGTAGACAATTGTTCTCGAATTACCCAAATTTGTTCTTTGATTTCCTGGTGCTTTTTCTTAGTTTTACCTACTACCTGATGACGATGGTGTTCGTTTAATTCGCGATCGCATAAGGGGCAGGTGGCATCGGGGTTAGATAGCATCTGTAGCTTTTGCTGGAGTTCATGTAGCTGTTTTTCATAGATGCGCTGGTTTTCCTGAAGTTTGGTTTGAAATTCTCTTCTTTCGGTACCTTTTTCCTTGACCCGATCTCGATAGGTTTCTTTCTTTTTTAATTCGTTTATTTGAGCATCTACAGTTAGTAGCTGGTTACGCTTTTCGGGAACCTTATCTATATCTGAGGCAAGCTTTTGGCTAGCATGATGCAGTTGTTCGAGCTTTGCTGTTAACTTTGCCTCTTCACGGTTTATTTCTCGCTCTAGGTCAGTTTTTTGCCTAATTAAGGGAGAAATATACTGCTGTAGGCGGTCTAATTCAGTAAGTTGTTGGCGGGCTTTTTCTAGTTTAACTAATGCTCCTGCTACATCTTGAGTTTTGCCTAGAACTTTAGTTATTTCTTGTTCCTGTTGTTCAATACTTTCAATACGGGTTTGAATCTGATTAATCTTTAAATTAAGCTGATTTTTTTGTTGCGATAGCTGCTTTTCTAACTGTTGTCTTTGCTGCTGGGCTTCAGTATAAGTAGCAAACTTGGCTGATAATTCTGTTTCTAACTTTTGCCAAGCTATTAACTGATTATATCCCTGAGTAATTTCCCCTTGTTGCTGAATTAAACTATTGAGAGATTTTAGCTGTTCTTTTAGGGCATTAATATCTTTCGTCGCGCGATCGCAATCTTGATCTAAATTCTGATATTGGTTTTGTTGAATTGCTAACTGCTTCTCCCAAGTCTGTCGCTGATATTCTATAGCTTGTAGCTGCTGTAGTAAAGCGCGATCGTTTTCTTGAGACTGCTGTAACTTATTTAACTCTTCTTTAACCTCTGCAAAATCTGCGGCAATCTCTTTTCTCTTTGCCAATTCAACTTCCAAAGGTTCTAAATTTTGCTTAAGCTGTTCGATCTTGCCCTTATATTCTTTTGCCGTATCCTTAGCCTTACTCGACAACTCCTCATAACGATCCAACTTTAATAAGTCAGCTAAAATTTGTTTTCGCTCACTAGGACGGCGTAACATGAACTCATCTGCTCTTCCCTGGCGTAAATATGCCGAGTTCGTAAAGGTGTCGTAGTCTAGCTTTAAACAAGAAATAATCTCCTCCTGTGTCGCCCTTAACCCTTTGGCAGTAATCGATCTAAAGCTACCTGCCTTGGTTTCTACCTGAAATTCCAGAGAACTACTTCGCCCCCTGGTGCGAGAGCGAATTACGCGATAGGTTTGATTATTACAGCAAAAATCAAAATCAACGCGGACGTTTTTAGCACCGCCATTAATTACATCATCCTCTGTCGCAGCGCGGCTTTTACCCCAGACTACCCAAGTAATTGCTTCTAACAGAGATGACTTACCTGCACCATTGGCACCGCAAATACAGGCGGTATGTAATCCCTGAAAATTTAGAGTCGCATCTCGATAACTTAAAAAATTCTTTAGGGTAAGCTGCAACGGAATCATACTTTATGGTGGCTTCCTATCAGATGAATAATGCCGATTAGTAAAAGAGAAGTAGTTATATTTCTCCAGAAACAGAGAACTTTTAGTATCTTTGTCTTAGTTCTTAGTCTAAAGGCGCAATTTCAATGATTCCAGCTTTTTATGTCTATAGTTTACAAAAATTAATCAAACCCGCTATCTTAATTAATAGCCATTAGCTTTTAGCTTTTAAGATAAAGCTTGATAAGGCTCGTTTATTTAATTATTTCCCTTAATACCGTGCTATCAGAGATTAATCGAGCCAATGCTTTAATTGTGGGAGCAAGTCAAGGAATTGGCTTGGGATTTGTTCAAGCATTACTCAAAAGAGATAATTTTACTCAGGTTTACGCTACTTACCGTAATGCGACCACTGCTGGTAAGTTACTAGAATTGGCAGCAAAATATAGCGATCGCCTAACTTGTCTACAGGTTGATATCACCGAAGAGGCACAGATAGCCACAGCCGCTAAACAAATCAAGGAGTCAGTAAAACATCTCCACTTAGCTATTTATTGTGTTGGAGTACTGCACGAAGGAGATCTGACACCCGAAAAAAGTCTAAGGCAAATTACCGCAGATAATCTTATTTATTCCTTTCAGGTAAATAGCGTTGGCGCAGTGTTGCTGGCAAAACATCTCATGCCTTTGTTTAATAAAAGCGATTACCCAAAGGGTACGCTTCGCGAACGCAGTATCTTTGCTAGTATCTCCGCTAAGGTAGGCAGTATTGGGGATAACCGTCTGGGGGGCTGGTATGGCTATCGGGCTTCCAAAGCAGCTTTAAACATGTTCCTCAAGACTACGGCGATCGAATATAGTCGTCGCTGTCCTCAAACTATTGTGGTGGCTCTACATCCAGGTACTACTGATACTAGACTATCTCAGCCTTTTCAAAA
>JBCCDL010000786.1:0-3229 GCA_039030815.1 Cyanobacteria bacterium P01_A01_bin.83
ATATTAAGTATGGACATATGTTGGAAATGGGTTGAAAATTTAATGAGAACAGCTATCAATAAACTACCATTTTATCAAAGAGGTTTGAGGGTAATGAAACACATACAGTGCATAGTTTAGCGGGGTTGTCACCCCGCCAGCAGACAATGACAAAAATAAACAGGAAATTATCTCCAATGCCATAAAAGTTTATCAAAACATCGTTCAAGCCTGTCTCAACCTCGGACAAATAAATAAAGCGATTGAATATGTCGAACGAGGTAAAGCTAGAAATTTAGTAGACTTGTTAGCAACTCGCGATCTTTATCCTAAAGGCAATATTCCGCAAGAAGTAATCGATCGCCTGGATGCTTTAAGACAAGCAGCTATTGTAAAAGAAAGACGTTTAAACCAACAGAGAGATAGAAGAAACGGTTTTGGTGGTTTCTCTATGGGAGATAGTCGAGGTTTAGGCGGTGTTGTTGATAGTGATGAAGCACTAAATCGCGATCGCCTTAATCAAATACGTCAAGAGTTGGATAATTTAGTCAAAGAGCATATTCAGCCAGTCGATCCCAGTTTTCAGCTAACACAGAAAGTCGAACCAATTAGCTTTGAGAAAATAAAGGAAGCGTTGCCAACCGAACAAACAGTATTAGTTGAATGGTTTATTGGTAATGGTACACTCTCCGCTTTTATTGTGACTCGCCAGCAAGAAACACCCGTTCATTTTGATTACACTGAAGAACAATTTCAAGCTTTAGATGAAGTCGTTAATCAATACTACGATTCTTACAGAAAAAGAGATGGAGAATGGCATAGTTCTTTACCCAGTCTGCTGACTCAACTCGCCCAAAATCTGCAATTAGAGACAATTATCGAGCAAATTAAAGAACTAGTTACAAATTGCGATCGCTTGATTATCGTTCCCCATCGTTGGCTACATCTGCTACCTATCCATGCCTTACCTTTAGCTAATGGTCAATGTTTATTGGATTTGTTTCCTAACGGTGTTAACTATGCCCCAAGCATTCAGTTGTTGGAATTAACCCAGAAACAAGTGCGAGAAAATAAGAAAGATACAAACTTTTTTGCCGTACAAAATCCCACTAACGACTTAAAGTTTACTGATATTGAAGTTAAATCAATCCGTTCTCAATTCCAACCCAAGGATGATGTTTTAAAACAACAAGAAGCAACTAAATTGGCATTAACTAAAGAAAGATTAGGACAAGCTAATCTCACTCATTTCTCCTGTCACGGACAATTTGACTTTGAAAATCCAGAATTATCTAGGCTGTTGTTAGCAGATAGCAAAGTAGACGAAGGAGAGGAAGAAGACAAAAAAGATAAGGGAGAGAAGATTAGATTTTTACCTAATAGGGATGGTAAAAGTATCGATCTAGAAAAATGTCTGACTTTGGGTGAAATATTTGGTTTGGATTTACGTAAGTGTCGCTTGGTTACTCTCTCTGCTTGCGAGACTGGTATAACTGACTTTAGAAGTCTTAGCGATGAGTATATTGGTTTGCCCAGTGGTTTTTTGTATGCAGGTAGCCCCAGCGTAGTTAGTAGTTTGTGGGCAGTGAATGACCTTTCTACCAGCTTCTTGATGATTAAGTTCTACCAGAATTTGCAAGAAATTGATTCTGTACCTGTTGCTCTTAATAAGGCTCAACTTTGGCTGCGTAGTGCGACTAAAGAAGAGTTATATAGCTGGGGAGAATCTTTACCTTTACCTATCTACGAAAAAAGACCCTATTTGGATTCTGCATTAAGAAAGCTTCCGCCAAACTCTGTCCCTTATGCTTCGCCTTTTTATTGGGCTGCCTTCTGCGCCGTTGGTCAATAGCTGCATAAATCGGAAAAAAGTTTTCGAGTATATCTAGTCAAAACTAAATTTCAAAAGAGAAATGAGCATTATTATTGCCGTACAAACCGATGAGATGAAAGCAATTGCTGAGAAAGCAGCAGAGAAAGAAGCAATAGAGAATAAAGCTGAGGCTAAAGCTACTGCTAGCAACCTTAAAGAAAACTATCCTGATTGGAAAGATAAACTTCCTGATTGTCCTTGCACTCAAGAAGAGATAGATAAATCGGATTTATTCGATCGCAATGATACTTTTTTAGAAACCCATCATCCAGGCGCAGATAGTGGCTATCGTTCGTCTGAACCAGTGGAGATTAAAAGTTCGGTCAATCCTAAACTACCTGAGTTGGAAGCTGGACAGCAATGTACTTATAAGCAAGGAAATTTGATTACTCATGGAGAAGGTGCGGGTACGCCAGATGCTTACTCTCCATCATTCTCAGATCCAATCAATTCATTCAACCATTATCAGACTGATGTGTTCCCTTCTCAAAATATGAGTACCAAGGAATATCACAAGGAATGGACTCCTAATAATGGGAATAACTGCCCCGAAAACTGGGGAAATAAAGAAACTAAACCCGAACCAGAAAATCAAAAACCAGAGGTTAAGTCCGATAAAGAAAGCGATCGGACAGAGAAGAGTAGTGAAGGCGATCGCAATTCTTCGGACTCATCTCTTGAAAATCCTCAGCCAAAAGAAACCAAAACAGAAGCGGATACAAACACTGAAGAGGAACTGGAATCTAATACGAAAATGGAGACAGAAGAACTAGAGTCGTTGAACGATGAGCAATCAATTGAAGATGGCGAATCTTTCTTGGAATCTGATAGTAAAGAGATAGAATCTTTTGCCGAAATCAGTTCGGAGTCTTTTGAGTCATTTTCCGATTGCAGTACAGAATCATTTGAGTCTTTTACTGAATCTGGTGCAGAGATGGCGGGGGAAAGTTCTTCGGAGTTAGGGACAGAGATGGGATAGATTTAAGAGGGAAAGGGGAGAAAGGGGAGACAAGGGAGATAGAGTTAGCGATCGCTTATCCACAATTACCAGGGTGTCGTATCGATAGGAATACCCACTAAATTAGAAACGGGAGTATAAATATCGACATCAACCTCTGGCACTCTAATTGAGGTAATTAAGGAATAACGAGCCTCATTATTATACTGTTCGAGATATTTCTTCTCTTTCCACCAACCACCAATAGGAAATACAGCGATCGCATCTCTCTGAGCTAGGTCAGCAGCAGTTCCCGACCAAATATCGCAGTGTAGCGAACCACGATTCCTGATTTTTTGACCCAAAAACCAATTACCTTCTTCAGATCTATCTTCGTAAGACTGATTTTCTTGTTCGTCTCGAACAGCCTTGTTAATACG
>JBCCDL010000787.1:0-3225 GCA_039030815.1 Cyanobacteria bacterium P01_A01_bin.83
TATGTGTTGTTGTTTGGCGAAGCTAGTAATCCCTTAGCAAAACTATTAAGAAATCAATTTTTAGGGTTAAGTAAAGTGGTTGTAGAACAAGATGCTGATATCTTGACTAAGATTTATGCTGATACACCCCAGAAAATCAAATTGAACAATGAGGTGGGAATGGACTGGGTGAAACGTAATTTGGTTACTTGGTCAGAATTAAAAAATACCTGAGAAGCTTGCACATCAGCCAGTTAAGAGCGATCGCCCAAAAAAACATACGCTACCGTATTGACAGTCAATTATTTTTTATTTAGACTAAAAACATACGCTAACGTATGGTGAAAAGATTGGCTTTAGCAAAAACAGATTGGATCGATGCGGGGTGGGTGTTGATGGCAAACAAAGGTGTTGCTGCTGTCAAAGTAGAAGTATTAGCTCGTCAACTAGACGTGAGTAAGGGTAGCTTTTATTGGCATTTTAAGAACCGCCAGGAATTGTTAGAGGGAATTTTGCAGCGTTGGGAAAATGAAACCCTGTGGCTGATTGAAGAATCCCAAAAAGCAGCTACGCCAAAAGAACGACTGATTAAACTATTTGCTTTGGCAGAGGAGATGTCTAACCGACCAGATCCCGAAACGGCAATCTTTATTTGGGCAAACCAAGAGCCAGCAGTTCAAGAAAGAGTACGTATTATTGAAACCAAACGGGTTAATTGTCTGAATCAATTGCTGCAAGACTATGGCTTTGATGAGGCTGAAGCCAGACATAAAGCGGAGATCGGCTACTTCGCTGTTATGGGTTTTTGGGAACGTAAAGAACGAGATAAAAAATTCGATCTCAGCATGAAAGAGTTTGATGATTTTTTAATTGACTTGCTGTTATCTCCAGTAAAGAAAAGGACTAAAGAAGGTCGAGTAAATAGCTTGGAGCAAGAATCATGGATAGATTGCAAAAAATACCATTAAATCATAAGCTGATACTTGCTTTATGTATGGCTGGGTTGGCACTCGTCGGCATGACGACTATTTACAGTATCAGTCAAACTGCTACGGAAGAAGAAACTGAAATTCAGCCTCAACCAATTAGAGCAGTGACAGCTTTAGGCAGAATTGAACCTCAAGGAAGATTAATTCAGCTTGCTCCATCCCCAGACTTAGGAGGTGCGAAAGTGGCTCAGTTATTAGTGAAAGAAGGCGATCGTGTTAAATTGGGACAAGCGATCGCTCTATTAGATAATCATCAACGTGCCAATGCAGCCGTAGAATTAGCTCGTCAGGAAATAAAGGTAGCACAAGCCGATCTAGCTATTATTAAAGCGGGAGCGAAACAAGGAGACATCAAAGCTCAAGCAGCTAACCTGAAACGAATTAAAGCCGAACTAGAAGGCGAAATAGCAGCAGATAAAGCAGAAATTGCCCGATTATCAGCGCAATTACGTACCGAAACCTTAGAAAAGCAGGCTACAAGCGATCGCCTAAAAGCAGAATTAGCCAATGCCGAGAGTGAATTCCAACGTCATCAAAATTTATTCCAAGAAGGGGTAATTACAGAATCAGAATTTGATTCCCGTAGTTTAGCAGTAGCTACCGCTCAAAAAGCTGTTATGGAAGCCCAAGCTAGTTATAATCGCACTCTCGATACTTTACGACAAGAAATAGATCGCGCCAAAGCGATCGCCCGACAAAGTAACGACACTCTACAAGAACAGATTGCAGAGGCAGAAGCTACTTTAGATAGTATTGGTGAAGTCAGAGAAGTAGATGTTATTAAAGCACAGTCAGAAGTAGATCGAGTGATCGCTAGCTTACGCCAAGCAAAAGAAGATTTAGAACTTACCATCCTCAAAGCACCCAAGGATGGACAGATCGTCAAAATCACTACTTATCCAGGAGAAATAGTTGGTGAAGAAGGGGTTGTGGAATTTGCTCAAACTAGCAAGATGATGGTGGTTGCGGAAATATACGAAAGCGACATTGCCAAAGTCAAAGTAGGACAAACCGCCACTATTAAGAGTGAAACAGGAGCATTTGAGGGAGAAATTACGGGAAAAGTCAGGCATATTGGCTTGAAAATTGGCAAACAAGACGTTCTTAATACCGATCCTGCTGCTGATGTCGATAGCAGAGTGCTAGAAGTCAAAATACACCTCGATCCCCATACAAGCGAGCGTGTGGCTCATCTGACTAATTCTAAGGCGATCGTCAAGATAAGTAGCGAGTAATAAGTAATAAATTAGCTGTTCACAACATATTGAGTTTTGAGCAAGCAATTAACGATCAACAATCAACAATCAACAAAGTCATGAAAACACCACTCTCTTGGTTACAGTTAAGCCATGAAAAAGTCCGCTTATTAATTGCTTTAGCGGGGATTGGATTTGCGGATATGCTGATGTTTATTCAGTTAGGTTTCCAAGCATCTTTATTTGATAGTAGTGTTACTTTTCACAAGGCTTTGAAGGGGGACATTTTTTTGATGAGTCCCCAGTCAGATGCTTTAGGCTTTACCGAACCCTTTTCCGAACGGCGTTTGTATGAATCAGCAGCAATTGACGAGGTAGAATCTGTAATTCCGATCTATCTTGATTATGGTTCTTGGAAAAATCCTGTTGATCGCAACACCCGCACTATTTTAACTATTGGTTTTAACCCCGCTAAGGATACTTTGGGTCTGCCAGGGGTTGAAGAAAATATCGATCAGGTAAAACTTCCCGATGTAGTGTTGTTTGACGATCGCTCTCGTGCCGAATTTGGAGCAATTCCCGATCTGGTGAAACAACAAAAAACGGTAACTACAGAAGTTTCTTTCCGCAAAGTTAGAGTTGGCGGATTATTTACGATGGGGGCCTCTTTTGCTGCCGATGGTAACATTATTACTAGCGATACTAACTTTTTACGTATCTTTCCCGAACGTCAAAAAGGATTAATTGATGTGGGAATTATTAAACTCAAGCCTGGGTCAAATATCGAGCAAGCCCAAGCAACATTAAAAGCAAAACTACCCAATGATGTAGAAATATTCAATCGCGAAGAGTTTATTCAAGAGGAAATATCTTATTGGCAAACTGCCACAGCAATTGGTTTTATTTTTACTCTCGGAACGGCGATTGGCTTTGTGGTTGGTACGGTTATTGTTTACCAAATTCTCTATACTGATGTGGCAAATCATCTATCAGAATATGCCACACTCAAAGCGATGGGATACAAAGATAGTTATTTCGTTATTTTAGTATTTCAAGAAGCA
>JBCCDL010000788.1:0-3223 GCA_039030815.1 Cyanobacteria bacterium P01_A01_bin.83
AAGTTAGAACATAAGTAAAAATAAAAGTGTAAAAGAGTAATGCGATCGCCTGGGCATATTAACGAAGTCGTGATGTCAGCCCCGTCGTTTTACAAGTCACGCAAAGCTCCGCTTTGCCACACATGCGGCTGGCGAAGCTTCGCTTCGCCAGCCGCCTCAACGGCGGAGGGGGCGAAAGCGCTGTCCCTTTGTCCTTCGGAGACGATTGCGCGGGCGACATAAAGCCTGCGACAAAGGGACGCGAAACGAAGTTTCGCCAGTCGTCGAAGACGACGATCTGGGCATTCGCCCTGTCCCGCATGTGACCCACAGGCACGCGCCCTTGCGGATGCGCCGTTCGCCTGGGGTTTCCCCGCAAAGGCGATTCGGTTTGCAAGGGGCTGACCCTGGAGGAAACCTCCAGGGCTTGTATGCCCCGTCGCATGCCGTTTATGTCGGACGCGGCGGGGTCTCTCTGACAAACCAAAAGAGCTAGCTATTTGTATATTGATGGTAACCTAATCGTAATAATATTGACTAAAGCTCCTCATATGAAATCTAAAAAAGAATGCTACAGATAAATTATGACGAGGAGATAAGGAGATAGGGAGAGTTAATTCGAGCTTACATAAGGAGGACACGGTACCTGGGGGAACCCCAGGTACGTGAGATGTCCGTTTGGCATTGGGCATTTGTTTGTGAGGTCTTCTATTCTCCTAGTCCCCTAGTCCTTACAAGGGTAGGTTTTTTACAATCAGGAAGAATTAGTAAAAGTTAAATAGTGGAAATGACTAAAGGGTAAAGGAAATAAGCGACCGAAAGAAAGAGACTTTCCTGTAAGCAGTTGCGCTAAGACAGTTAACAAACCATTAATAAAACAAGAAAGAGTGGGGGTTGAAGCTTGAGTCGAACCAGATAAGTCAAAGCGATCGCTAATGAAAAATTTGACTCTAGGTAGGGTTGTACAATCTATTTTGACACTTTTAATCGAGATTGGTTCACCTGCTACTTTACCCAAAACCCGTCTCAAGTCTCCAGGTTGGGTCAAAGGTCAAAAAAGAAAGCGCCAAAATAGATATCCAATCGCTAAGAAGAGCTATTCTGGCACTAAAAAATCGAGAAAAGAAGTAGTTTAAATCTGATTTTCTCAGTTTAGTTTTATGTTTCAGCTATTTTTGGTTGGCTGAATTATTTTCTGATGACTTTTTTAGTCTAAACCACAAATCTAACGTTCAAACAATTTAAACGCAAGTCACTGATTGCAAGCAACACGAGCTGTTTGCCATGCTTTTGGGACAGGAGATTTAAAACTCATTTGCTGCAAAGTTTGTGGATGAACAAAAGATAAGCGGTAAGCATGAAGAAAATAACCGCAGTCCCCTGGTACAGGAATTTGTTTTTGATCGCAATCAATCTTAGCGAAAGTTCCTCCTGCTACGTATAGCGGATCGCCCAACAGAGGATAACCTGCTGCTGCCAAGTGAATTCTAATTTGATGAGGACGACCAGTAAAAATCTTTACTTCTATAAGAGTACAGTTTTGATAGCGCTCAATTACCTGAGATTCGCTATGAGCATGTTTGCCTTGAGGAGTTGCACCATAAATATAGCCCAGGACAGGATGAGGTATTTTACCTATCGGTTGAGTAATAGATAAGCGATCGCCAACTAAATTACCAGAGACCAAAACACGATAAACTTTATTAAGCTGGCTGTTCTTTTGTCCGATGGTACTATCTCGCATCTGTTGAGCCAGATGAGATTTAGCCTCTTGCGATCGCGCCAGCAACATTAATCCTGATGTTCCTCTACCTAAACGATGTACTGGGACAGGAATATTTTGAGAGTAACGTTTTTTCAAATGCCACAGCAAAGTGTGTTCTAGAAAACCGCCGCCAGGAAGTACAGGTAGTCCAGAAGGCTTATTAATTAGCAGTAATTCTGAATCTTCGTATATAGTCGCAAAGTTTAAAGGGACTTCTGGTTCAATCCATGGCTGACGATGATAGGCTAATTGATCTCTTATTTGAAGAACAGTTGCAGTAGTCGCAGGTTTGCCGTTCAGCAATATTTGACCAGAGTTAATCTTAGCTTGCCATTCTTGCTGACTTGAATGACGATATTTTTGGCTGTAATACTCTAAAACAGTTTCTCCTGCATCAGCAGCCTTGATCTGTTCCCAATAAATCCAGCCTTGGTTCATGCTTATTTATGACAATTTGAAAGCCAACACTCTAAGAAAAAAATCAGATTTATTCACTTTAATCCTTAAACGAGAAGTATTGGGAGTGATTATAATTTCAGTCCGTTACAACTACCGTGTTCATCTGCTTATATTTGGCGATTCCATTCGTCAGCAGCATCTTGAACTGCCTGATCTACAGTTTTTTCTGACAACATAGCTGCTTGTAAATTTTCGTAGATTACTTTTTGCAATAAATTTAAATTTTTGGTGGTGGGAATTAAAACTTCAGCATCATTAAGTTGGTCTGCACTAACTTTTTTTGCTTGTTGCTGCAAATTTTGTTCTGATTCCTGTTCAATATTATTAATATACTTGGTAATAGCTTGCTTGGTTGAAGGTAAAACATTAGATTCGTCAGCAAAAGCTAACTGATTTTCAGAATTAGTAACAAACAAGGCATATTTCAATGCCTGTTTCGACTTATCGCTATCGCGAGGAATTACCAAATTCATTACCGCTACACTTTTTTTATCAGTTATCCCAGTTATTTGCGGAGCAACAGCAGAAACTTCAGCAATAGTCGGCGCATTGTTACTTATGGTATCAATAAATTCCGCACCAGAATTTAGGATTGCTGTTTCTCCTGACTGATATAGTTCAATCCCGCGACGATGACCTTGAGTTAATACCTCTGGGGGTAATAGTTTTTGCTGGTACAAATCTACCCAATATTGAAAAGCGGCTTTTCCTGCTGCCGTGTTGAATCCAGCCTTGCCTGATTCGTCGAGTAAATCCACCCCCATTTTTACTAAAGATTCTAAGACATCACCTGAATCATTAGGCACAAAAGAGATGAAGTAAGCATACTTTCCCGTTTTTTCTTTGATGATTTTGGCTGCTTGCGCCAATTCAGCATAGGTCTGAGGTGGCTGTTGAATACCCGCAGCATTTAATATTTGTTGATTATAAATAGTAATTGTGGTGGTGAGATACCAAGGAAGACCAAATGTCTGCTCGCTACAATTACTTGCTTGACAGACTTCAATTGTGCTTGCCTGC
>JBCCDL010000789.1:0-3216 GCA_039030815.1 Cyanobacteria bacterium P01_A01_bin.83
AAATGGTCCAATAAGTCCAATGCCTAAAGCTTCGGCAACCGATGATAAAACGAAAACTAGTAGTAGTAACGGTAGGCTTTTTCTCGAACCTTTAAGGATATACCAAACTTTTGACAAATATTTGAGCATTTTGTATTAACTAGCAGTATTTGGCTCTAAGTATTTTTTATTATGATGATAATAGTCGCGACTATAAGGGTCTTGAGCAAAGTCGACTCCGTTGGCAACTACTGCCAAAACATTAAAATCCTTTGTTTCTAAAATCTTTTTCGTTGTAGTCAGGCTACCATAATTAGCCACTCCAGGACGTACGACTAATAACAATCCATCAGCTACCCGACTTAAAATTTTTGTATCAGATAGACCAACCAAAGGAGGGCTATCAACAATAATGCAATCATAATCTTCGGCTGCATTAATCATGAATTCTTCTAATAATGGAGAATTTAGTAAGGATATTGGTTGTTTTGATGTTTCTCCAGAAGTTATGAGATCTAGATTGGGAACAATTTGATGTACGCTGCTATACCACTCGTTCATTGGGACTTCTCGCTCAAGTATATGAGCCAAGCCTACATTGTTTGAAACTGACCACAGTCGAGATTGAGCTGGGTAGCGTAAATCTGCATCTACTAGCAAAACTTTCTGACCACACTGAGATTTGGCTGCGGCTAGATTAGCTGCAACTGATGATTTTCCTTCACCTGATAGGGCACTTGTTATAACTACAACTTTGTTAAATGCTTCTTGTACGCATAATAGTTGGAGATTAATTTGAAGCTCTTGATACGCTTCTCCAATAGGTAATACTGAAATTTGATTAGCTATTAATTCAGGTAAATCTGTTCCTGAATTGTCTGCTATCATGAGCTTCTTTTGATGAGCAACTTTTTTATAGTCTGGAATAAAACCAATCAGAGGATAAGAAAGCCTTTCTCCAATTTCTAAGGTGTTTTTAAGAGTTTGGTCTCGTAAATCAAGCAAAAATGCTACAGATATACCTAATAAAACTCCTATGACTCCAGAACCAGCAACAATCATTTTTTTTCTAGACGGAAGAGGCTCATCTGGAACTGCCGCCTCAGAAATGATGCGGACATTCCCAGTATTTTGTTGTTCGCTGATTCTAGTTTGCTGTAACCTTCTGAGGAGATTCTGATAAGTAGATTCTACAACTTCAACCTTACGTTCTAAATCTCTTTGCTGCTCCTGTAATCTTGGTAAGTTGGTAGACTTTCGTTGATAGGATCGGCGAATCTTTTTAAGAGTTTTTAATTCTTGCTCTAATCCTGTTTTTCTTAGTCCCAGCTCAGCTAAGTTGGCAATTTGCGACCTTTTTAGTTCCCCCAGACTTAATACATTAACGTTTTCAACTAAAGCCTGTTGTTGATCATTTAGAGTTTTAGCAATCTCTTGCTCTAATAAAGCATTTAAATCCGCTTCTTCTTCTTTTAAGCTTATAATCTGGGGAGCATCACTAGATAAATAATTTTGCTTTTGCGCTAGGGTTACTTTTACTTCTTGTAACTGCTCTAAAACTCTTTGTACAGGCATAGATTCACTCAAAGAACTAACGGCAGCGGCTTCTTGCCAACCCATGTTCAATTGAGCCTGTAGCTGTTGATAGCTAGCTGTAACATTGTCTAATTCTGCTTCAATTTCATCAATTCTATTAGCAGTTCCAGTAATTGAGTCAATATTAGCACTAGTTTCTTGCTCTAAACTGGAAATACCATTTTTAAGTTTGAAATCGCGCAACCTGGATTCAGCTCTTTTAACACTTGCCTCTAGCTGAGGTAACTGTTGGGCAATAAACTTGTTGGCAGCAGCGGTTCGAGAACGATTATTTAAATTATGGTCTTCGAGATATAGCTCACTTACTTTGTTAACAACCGAAGCTGCAAATTCTGGGTCTTCGCTAGCGAATTCTATCTCTAAGATATCAGTAGCTGGAATTGGTTTGACCGAAATCTGTGCGACTATATCATCGTACCTTAACAATTTACCCTCATCGTCTTTTAAATCTAATTCCTTAATTAATTTATCGATAATTGGGCGAGAACGTACAATTTCTCCTTCTGTTATCAGAGGATCACTCTCTTGAGTTAAACCTTTTATTTCTCCTGTACTATTATCTAAACCAGTAAGTGCAACAGTTTGATCTTTACTCTTAATTAGTACCTTTGCTTGAGCTTCATATATTTTGGGTTCAGACAAAGCTTTGAGTAGTCCCAAGGCTACTATAATAGCGAAGGTTGCCGTGGCGGGTATCCAGCGGCGCTTTAAAACCAACCAATATTTTTGAAAGTCGATAAATTCGTCTAAATGTATATCAGAATTCATAAAATCTTGTTTGATAATTTTGTAAAATTAATTTAATAAGTACTTTTATTATTTGCAATTACATTTCTAATATCCAAGCTCATTCCGTGGAAAACAGAAATTTCTGCGTCATATAATATATTTTTTGGTCTTGTGAGGCTTAAACATATGCACTCATAGAGATTCTCTTATAGTGTAGTATTTATTAATTTGCATTTTTTATTTACTAAAGAAACATGTTATCAGATTGAATACTCAACTAAATATTGCTGAGGTATCAAAAACTATTAGAAAAATCAATGATAATGTAAAGTTTATAGATAGCAGCGGTTTTAGCTACTCTTGCAGCAATACGCTAGAGGTCTTTGATTCATTCTAATAGATAGCTAGTTACGTCGAAGATGTATACATGAAACAACTTAATACAAAAGCAAACAACAACAAAAACAACCACTCACTAAGTTTTAAGATTGATTATTAATCCACTAGTAACATATTATCAGATAGATGCTCAACTAAATGTTGCTAAGGTACCAAAAATTATCAGAAAAATCAATGATAATGTAAAATTTTCAGATAGCAGTGAATTGATCATACTCTTGCAGCAATAAGCTAGGGATTTTTGCTTCATCCTATGGATATCTAGTTGTGTCGAAAGTGTATACATAAAAAATTCAATCCAAAAGCAAACAGCTAAAATCAGCACTTTATAAGTTTTAAGATTGATTATTAATTCACTTCAATTTGCCTGACAACAGTTAGAGCAGAATAACTTACCCCCGCAGTTCCTTCCCCTGGATGTGTCGAGTCTCCTACAAGCCATAGATGTTTAATCGGAGTACGATTAGCAAACCCAAACGGACCAAAAGTAGTAAGACGCTGTCCCAGCCCACC
>JBCCDL010000790.1:0-3214 GCA_039030815.1 Cyanobacteria bacterium P01_A01_bin.83
CGATCATGATGCCCTAGCTAATTGTCAGCAGGAATATCAACAACTGCAACAAGAATTGCAGCACCAAAGAGAAACTCTGGCGCTTGAATTTCAGCAAGCAAGCTTGTCAACCATCGAATCATGGCTGTTGCAATGGCCCACTGCCGCTACTGCTGTGCGTCAAAATCCACAGCTACCCGCCTCTAGATTGTTATCTTTGGTGGCACCTGTAGAGCAACTTCTGAAACAATGGCAGGTAGAAACAATTGCTGCTGTAGGAGAAGAACTTCCCTATGATCCCCAAAACCATGAATTAATGAAGGGCATAGCTCAACCAGGAGAAACAGTAAAAGTACGCTATGTGGGTTATAAACAAAGAGATAAACTGCTCTACAAGGCAAAGGTTAGTCCCGTTTAGAGGCTGTTGGTAAATAAAAGATGAAGGTAAGAAGGTAAGGAGACAGGGAGAGGGGGAGACGAGGAGACAAGGAAATAAGGGGACTAGGAGATAGATTCTTTATACTGTTTACTGTTTACTGTCCATTACTCGACATGCTTTACGGTTTAATATTTACTTTACCAATACACTCTGATTACTAGTAACGAGAAACTGATTTTATGAACTGGTGGCAAAAACTGCAAAAAAATACCTTGGCTCGTATCGGTGCCAGTATCTTAATTATCTTTTATGTAGCGGTCATTTTTGCCGACTTCATTGCGCCCTATTCCCCTTATGCATCTCAAGAAGATGGTTCTTTACTGCCTCCCACTAAGATCCACTGGCAATCGGCTAGTGAGTTCACTACTCCTTTTGTCTATCCCACAACTCAGGGAGTGACAGATCTCGAAACTGGCGATCGCTTATTGATTGTTGACCGCGATAATCCTGTACCCATTGGTCTTTTTGTGTCAGGTTCTGCTTATAATCTGTTTGAAATCTCTTTGCCGCTGCCTCCTAAGTTTGAATCGATCACAATCTTTCCTGGGATTCCTCTCAATAGACATTTGTTTGGTACTTTGGGCCCAGCAAAAATTAATATTTTGGGGACTGACGAACAGGGTAGAGATCTGTTTAGTCGTCTCTTGTTTGGGGGCAGAATTAGTTTGTTTATCGGATTGGCGGGTATTGCGGTGTCTTATCCGATAGGAATGTTAGTGGGGGGTATATCTGGTTATTTTGGCGGCTGGATTGATGCGGTGATTATGCGAGTTGTGGAAGTCTTAATGACCATTCCTGGTATCTATTTGTTAATTGCCTTAGCTTCGGTATTGCCTCCTGGTTTAAGTAGCGCTCAAACTTTTTTGTTGATCGTGCTGATTACTTCTTTTATTAGTTGGTCAGGTTTGGCTAGGGTAGTTAGGGGGCAGGTTCTATCAATTAAAGAACAGGAGTTTGTGCAGGCAGCAAACGCCATGGGAGCAAATCCGATTTATATCATTGTGCGTCATATTCTGCCGCAAACAGCCACTTATATTATTATTTCTGCTACCCTCGCTGTACCAGGATTTATTATTGCTGAATCAGTATTGAGTTTAATTGGATTAGGAATACAGTCGAAAGATCCTAGCTGGGGCAACTTACTATCTTCTGCCACTAATGCCTCAATTTTGGTATTGCAGCCCTGGTTAATTGTTCCCCCCGCATTACTAATTATTTTGACTGTTTTAGCATTTAATCTTCTGGGAGACGGTTTGAGGGATGCTTTAGATCCCCGCAGTTTGTATCAGAACAAGTAAAGTTATCTAAATATCTAAATTATTCAGCAAAAATATTAGGCTATATTTCTGATCCCTCATTCCTCATCCTTTATCCTTACGAGCAAATAGTGGGAATTATCATAATTTGATCTTGTACGATCTTAAATGTTTACTAATTGTTTGAGTTTTTTTAGTCCAGGAATTGTAGTTTCTTTTTCCCCAGTAAGTATTACCTGTTCCCAAATTAAGTTAGAACAATCGACTTCCTCTAAATCTCGACCTCTTTGAGTTTTGATCATCGTAACTTGACTAGTCAAAACAAAACTGACAAACGAAGCGATCGCAATTACGGGTAACATTGCTGTACCTGAAAGTACGCTAAGAATAATACTAGTGCTGACAGGTGTTTTGGTTACAGCTACGTTAATTGCTGCCATTAAGCAAACCATGCCCACAGTAGGATGAATTTGTGGTACTGCTAGAGACACAGCATAACCCACATTGGCACCGTTGAACCTCCCATCGTCGGAGACGAGGGATTCCCATATAGACTCTTATCTAGCCTGCTTTGGTACAAACGATATGCTATCTCCCAAAGTTTAAGACCCCGACAGATCGCCGTTACTGGGCTGTTTATTTAACGTTCACGGGCGCACCGACCGCAAACGGATTTAAAACCTATTTGATTTGTTGGCTGTGCTTTTTGAGCTAAACCTAATCTACCAGTCGCGTCACCATTACATTTTCTTGGGCGATATTTGTCCCGACGATCTGAGGTAAGGGAAGCCAATCCCCTGAATGCTTTTATGCGCTTTACCGCTACTTGAAATTATACTACAAAACCGACAAACCCTGTCTGGCATTCATCCCATCACTAAAAGTGAGGGTCTTCTGCCAGAAGAAAGATAAAAAACAAGGGGAAGATAAAGCCACCTAAAAAACCCGAATGGAGAGTAAAGCTGATGGCAAACATCTTGGCAAGAGCGATCGCCAGTAGCAAACCAACACCTAAACCAGCCCCTGTTTCAATTACCGTCTGAATCTGTGTCTCGCTAAAAAAGAGGGTTTGAGGAAAAGCAAAAGCAATTAGACCGATTGACAACCCGCCTAAAGTTGCTAAAACAATTCGATAGTGTTCTAAAGGCTCAAGTAACTTACCAATCAGTCGGAAGATAATGATAAACAAAACTGCCAAACCAGCCCCAATGATGCCCAAAACTAGTCCTTCGAGTAAGTTTTGCGGGGAAAGAGCAGGAACTTCTTCAAAGTGGTAAAAACCGCCGATAGTTATGCCTGTATTTAGTCGGAATACGGCGAAGGAAAAGATCGCAGCTACAATTGCTGGGGCGATCGCTTCAAAATACTGTAAACCCCGACGGTGAGGAATCTCTAGGGCAAACAAAGCTGCCCCAATGGGTGCGCCGAAAAAAGCACCTAATGCTGCACTCATGCCACAAAAAGTCAGAATCCTGGCTGATATTTTAGTTAGCTTCAATTTATCCCCTAACCAACTGCCCAAGCTACCATTAACCTGAAC
>JBCCDL010000791.1:0-3199 GCA_039030815.1 Cyanobacteria bacterium P01_A01_bin.83
CTTCATCCCTCATCATTTTTATAGTCTTGACCAAGATAACTTTTGATCAGCTTCATCCCAGCACCAGCGCAGAAAGCTAGCTTGTTGTCCAACTTCTAAACCAGGTAAGTTAATCGCTTTTCTCGGAGATCTAGTCGCCATGGCGATCGCCTGTTCTACATCACAACCCCATTGAACCAGGTTGTCCACTCCCACCAGCAAAGGCAGAGTTGTCCCTGATAAAGTGCCGTCGGGCAGCCTAGCGGTACCTTTATTAACGGTAATTTGACGTTCATCCCAAGGATAAACACCATCGGGTAAACCCATAGGCGATAAGGCATCACTTACCAAAAAAATTCCCTGAGCATAATCGCTAGCCTTAAGTATGATTTCTAACATCGTCGGACAGACATGCTTGCCATCAGCGATTAGACCACAATATACATTGGGATTAACAATTGCTGCCCCCAGCAATCCTGGCTGACGATGGTGTAGACTAGGCATCGCATTAAAAGCATGAGTCACCATTGATGCTCCCTGATCAAAAGCTTGTTGTGCTTCAGTAGCTGTTGCCAAAGAATGTCCTAAACTCACCGTGATATTTTGATTGCGTAAATAGCTAATTGCCTCACCTTTGTGATCTAGCTCAGGTGCCAGAGTCATCACTTTGACAATTTGGCTAAAATCCCCCAAAACTCGTTTGAGATTATCAATAGTTAAAGCTAATAAATGTTGCTCAGGGTGTGCGCCCCGCTTTTGATAGCTTAAAAAAGGACCTTCAAGATGAACACCCAAAATTTTTGCCGTATTTTGAGAATTTTCTTGTGCGGCAATAAACTGAGCAATCGTGAAGAGCGATCGCCCAATTTTAGCTACGCTAGTAGTAACTATTGTGGGCAAAAACCCGTCAATTCCTTGTTGCCAAAGATAGTCACAAATTTGCTGTAGCTGCTGCCAGTTACTTGATAATAGGTCAGGAAAAGCTAATCCTAAACCACCATTTATTTGTAGATCTATTCCTCCAAGAGATAGCAAATCCCCCTGCAAATCAATTCTAGTAACATCAAACCCAGACTCTGCATTAAGCTTGGGTGCTATAGCCTGAATTTTACCTGCCGCTACTGCAATCTGATAAATTCCCTCTTGTCCTAATATCTGAGCATTTTCAAGCAATAAATTTCTATTCATTAACTAGTTAGAAGAAATACCCAAAAATAATATAGCACTACGCATTATGGTGTTTGACATGCATGACTTCTGTTTCATCCTTTATCCCTCATCCCTCATCCCTCATCCCTCATCCCTCATCCTTACGAGCTAGTAACTGAACTTGTCCTAACGCTCTCTACGTACTGCGATATAGTCTCCAATCCCTATTAATTCTCCAACTGGCTAGCATCATTTATAAAAATAAAGCGTAATTTTGCTCCCATAAACTCTTAAAGCTAGATAATAAACAAGACGAGAAATTTAGATCAAATTTAGATCAAGACTTTGAGTGAAACTACACCGTTAATTGGCATTATTATGGGCAGCGACTCAGACTTGCCGACCATGGAGAATGCGATCGCTGTTTGCGAAGATTTCAATGTTCCTTACGATGTAGCAATTGTTTCTGCCCATCGTACCCCCGCAAGAATGGTTGAGTATGCCCAAACAGCACACACTAAAGGAATGAAAGTAATTATAGCTGGGGCGGGAGGAGCTGCACACTTACCAGGTATGGTGGCTTCTTTGAGTCCTCTTCCAGTAATTGGGGTTCCTGTAACTACTCGCCAGCTACAGGGAGTTGATTCTCTCTATTCTATTGTCCAAATGCCCCGAGGAATTCCTGTAGCTACAGTGGCAATCGGCAATGCACAAAATGCGGGTTTATTAGCAGTTCAGATATTAGCCACAGCAAGTCAACAACTACAAGATCAAGTTAGTTACTATCGCCAGAATCTAGCACAATCAGTCCTTGACAAACAAGATATGCTTGATAAGTTAGGATACCAAGCATATTTGGCTCAGATGTAACAGTCTGATTCACAATAAATCTGCTTTAGCATCAACCATCATTAGTTTAATTAATAATTAAATTAATTTTTCTCGACTGTTACCATTGCTCACTGCTTTGCCGAACGAAAGCTGGTGTGACTATCTGCTGTCTAGCCCTTGATCTGACTTAGTTGTATGAGAAAACACCGAAGTTTATTTACAATTCTTTACCCAGGCTAGAAATTAGTGTAAACTACCTGAGAAAAGTTCTATATCAAAAGTAAGAGGAGCATACAAAAAAATGCAGTCGGTTCAGACACTGCGTACAGTACCAAGAGAGTATATAAAAGCTCCTGGTGGATTCAATCCCAATGTCTTAATGGTGATTGCGGCAATTATGTTGCTGACGATATCGACCACTGGTTATTTCCTATGGCAATTTCCAGCTTGGTGTTGTTTTATAGCTAATGTTCTGGCATTGCACCTGTCAGGGACTGTTATTCACGATGCTTCTCATAATAGCGCTCACAGCAATCGTATAATTAATTCTATTCTGGGACATTGTAGTGCGCTCATGTTAGGTTTCGCTTTTCCTGTATTTACCAGGGTGCATTTACAACACCATGCTCACGTCAACGATCCTGAGAATGACCCCGACCATTTTGTGTCTACAGGAGGCCCCTTATGGCTGATTGCGGCACGCTTTTTTTATCATGAGTTCTTTTTCTTTCAAAGACGTTTGTGGCGTAAATATGAGCTATTAGAATGGTTTCTCAGTCGATTGTTCTTGATTACCATTGTCATGTTGGGAATTCATTATGATTTCATTGGTTATGTGATGAATTTTTGGTTTGTTCCTGCTTTGGTAGTCGGCATGGCTTTGGGATTATTTTTTGACTATCTGCCCCATCGTCCTTTTGAAAATCGCGATCGCTGGAAAAATTCCCGAGTTTACCCCAGCCCTATTCTCAACCTGTTGATCTTGGGACAAAATTATCATTTAGTTCATCATTTATGGCCTTCTATTCCCTGGTACAAGTATCAAGCAGCCTATTATGAGACTAAGCCTCTGCTGGATGCGAAGGGTTGCGATCAGTCTTTAGGGTTATTAGATGTCAGAAATTTTCTCAATTTTTTGTACGATATATTTCTTGGTATTCGCTGGCATAAACATTAAGTATGTAGGTGTAATTAATTAGAAGATAGTTAACTTAATGAGTAGCAAGTAGATTCGAGACCC
>JBCCDL010000792.1:0-3195 GCA_039030815.1 Cyanobacteria bacterium P01_A01_bin.83
CGCAACGGCAGCAGCCGGCTTGGCGCTTGCGGCATTCGCTTTGATTTTGCGCTTGTCGGGTTCGTCCTCGCAAGATCGCGAAACGCGCTACGAAGAAACAGCCGAAAATGGCACCATCACCCTAGCAATGTGTTCCCAGCCAGAGACTGGGAATCAGAGATGTCACAAATTTTGCATGAAATAAAATACGGAAATTATAACAGAGTCCACAGCCTAGGCTCTGTCTCGTGTTGTAATTGAGGCAGAGCCTCAAGTTATGGGTTCCCCAACGGAGACTGTGAACCAGTTATTTACAACAAATAAACTGTATAAATAAATTTGGGCTAATTCTCTACAAATTCAACACCCTAGCCCTTATTAAATCGTTCGGCTTTTTTTCTAACTCAATTTAAAATGGGCGAACCGTGAGTAATAATGGATTCTATTGAGAAGCTTTTGGCTGAACTTAAAGATAGATATATAGAATGGTAATTAGTAATTTGTGACACAGATGTTTGATTTTGAGAAATCTGATTTTTCACCTCATAAATAGGAGTGCGATCGCTCCTATCTATGAGATGGGGTGACAATCTAGTCTCAAAACCTGATGCTACAAGGATGAAAAAAGAGTCAGCTAAAAAAAAAGAAAACTGAAATTTAAACCTTACCCAACGAAAAAGTAGACTTTTACGTTTCGTTTATTGAGAATACAAGCAATAAAATCTAAAAATGCTGTTTATATTTTTATGACACACTAGCTTAAAAGTCTTGCTATGTCTAAGGTTCATAGTTTTTCGTTATCCCCTCAGCTAATAATCTCAAAAATATCTGTTAGTAAACTGACAAAATTTAATATCCAAATATTACGGAGTATTTGTCAATTAATTTTCCACAATGGTTTTTGACGTTCGGGAGTTTCTGTCATATACTTTGCCTTAGAGTACTAGAAATTATATTAAGCAGTTGGGGCTGAGAATAGTTAATAAAAAAATGGTCTCCAGGCAACATATTTAATGAGAAAGAACTATTAGTTTGTTCTCGCCAAGCTTTTAATTCTTCAACAGCGACCTTATTATCTTGTAAACCTCCAAAAACAGAAATTGGACATTTTAAAGGTGGTGCATGATGATATGTATAAGTTTCTAAAACTGCAAAATCTGCTCGCAAGGTCGGCAGAAATAATTGCATTAGTTCTTGGTTGGCTAAGACTGCATTTGATGTACCATTATAATGGCGTAATTCGGCAATAAAATTAGATTCTGAAAGAGTATGGATTGGCGGTTCTAAGTTTGGTAATTGGGGAGCGCGACGAGCAGATATAAATAAATGAACTGGATTGACTCTATATTTTTTGGACAATGAGCGAGTTAATTCAAAACTCACAAGTCCTCCCATACTGTGACCAAAAAAAGCAAAGGGTTTATCTAAGTATGGTTGAATTTGTGATGTTAAGGCTTCTACAATTGGCTCTAATCGATTCAATGGAGCCAGTTTAATTTTGCTTCCTCTACCAGGAAGTTCTATGGGACAAATTTCTATATTAGCTGGAAGTTTGTCTAGCCAAGAACGAAAAATAATTGAATTTCCTCCAGCATAGTGAAAGCAAAACAAACATACATTTGCTTGAGAATTAGGTTTGGGAATAGTAATCCAATTATCAATATTTTTTATATTTGGCATTAGTAAAAGCAATTATATTTGGGTTTATTATAACAAAATATGTAGAGACATATCTTTCAATATCTCTACAATTGTAGCGAGGTAATTAAAAAGTATATTGAAGATACGCATCACGGTTAACTCACATCTTGCACCTAACCTAATAAACTCTTAAAAGACAAATAAAGAGGATTAAAATATAACGTTACATGAAGTATTAATAGTCAGTATAAGCAAGTTACTGACAAAACAATATAAATAGTACTATTACTTAATAAATTTCACAGATTACATCAGATGCAGCGATGATGCTGTGCGTCATCGCTGCAATGCGATCGCCAACTTCCAACACCAACTTACAATTGCAGAATCAAAATTTGCTTTGATAGTAGAAAATATGAGAAAAAGGGCGTGAAATATTATCAAATTAAGCAAGAACAATGCTTGCCCACGCCCAAGAGCTAGTCTACACCCTCCAAGAATTGATGCCCACACAGTACCAAAAAGAAAATCTAGAAGCGATGCTAGGATTATTCTTACAGGCACAGGGACACCCTTTACCTCAACATTCAAAAACCAAGTCATCAAGCGCCTTAAGTAGATTTTTAAATATCAATCCTTGGTCAACACGAGAAATTATTCGTATAGTTCGTAATCAAGTATTGCAGGTGGTCTTAAAAGCTCTACACGAATCTGGTAGAGGACGTAGACCATTTTTACAAGTAATTGTTGACCTCACAACTCTTGAGAAACGAGGTAAATTTAAAGAATTTGAGCATCTAATTTCAGTTTATAACGGTAAACGGGGATTACATATAGTGGTACTGTATTTGGTGGTCGGAAAATGGCGAATTCCTTGGAGCTTCAGGGTTTGGAGGGGCAAAGGTACACCTTCACAAGCACAACTAGGACTTAAATTGATCAAACGTTTACCTAAATTATTAACTAAACATTTTCAGGTAATAATTTTGGCTGATACAGCTTTCGGCAGTATAGAATTTTTACATGGCGTTCGTAAACTTAAATATCATGCTATTACAGGTCTTTCTCTTAATCGTAAACTAGTTGATGGAAGGGTTCTAAGACATTTACACAAACAGGGGCAACAGGTAAATTTAGTCGGTTTAGAGTTTCCTGTTACTGTGGCTTGGTATTATCTTAAACGTGAAAATGGAAGACTCGAAAAAAGATTTGTGTTATCTACAAAACCCTTAAAAGCTAGCACGATTAAATGGTGGGGAAAACGTAGATGGCAGATTGAGGGATGGTTTAAAACCGCAAAACATCGTTTTGGCTTACATCGTTTTGGTCAAAAAACTTTAATTGGAATTTATCGTTGGATAATTCTTTCCTTAACTGCTTATTTTATAGTCCACTGGACTTATTTATCGACTCAGTTACCATTTCCACCTGATTGGGGAGAGGCAGCTAAAACTGCCCTTGAATCATTTTTCCCCAAAATCGTTGTGTCTCTTCTTTTACTTGATATTGAGAGATTGATTCCTCTTGCACGTAGTTGCGGTTTTGACATTCAATTTTCCAGGTGCAAGATGTGAG